>PBQI01000140.1 GCA_002725625.1 Rhodospirillaceae bacterium
TCAGCGCATCAACATAGCCGGTTTTGATACCCATGGAACTGGCCATAGCACGGTTCTGGGTGACCGCCCGCATCTGCAGGCCGAATGCCGATTTTTTCAGGAACACAACCAACAGACCGAGAACCACCAGGCTGAAAACAATGATCCAAATCCGGTTATAGGTGAGCGTCAGGCCGCCGGTAATCTCGACAGCGCCGCTCATCCAACTGGGGTTACCCACTTCGCGGTTGGTCGGCCCGAAGATCGAGCGCACGAATTGCTGCAGGATCAGGCTCAAGCCCCAAGTTGCCAGCAGGGTCTCCAGCGGACGGCCGTAGAGATAGCGGATAACGCCGCGCTCAATGGCGATGCCGAAAAGACCGGAAACCATAAAGGCCAGCGGAATAGCGATGGCGATGGAAAAATCAAAGGCGCCCGGAAAATGGGTGCGGATTACTTCCTGCACCATGAATGTCGTATAAGCGCCCAGCATCACCAATTCACCGTGGGCCATATTAATGACTCCCATCACGCCAAAGGTAATCGCCAGACCGACGGCCGCCAGCAGGAGAACTGACCCCAGACTCAAACCCTGAAACACGTTACCGATGCCGTTCCAAAAAGACAGGCTGGCTTCTACTGAGCCCAAGGCTTTTTTGATGGCTTTTTTTGTTTTGGCGTCTTTCTCGGTGACCGCGAGGTTGCTGAGCAGTGCCCGGACCTCCGGCGTCGCTAGATCGGCTAGTACATTAAGTGCTGCCAAGCGCACCTTAGGCTCTTTGGCCGTACTTAACTGTGTCGCCGCCAGGGCAGCCGTCATCTTGTCTTTGGCGTTACTATCGGTTTCCCGCGCCAGGGCTTTTTCCAGGGTTGGAACGGCACTCGTCGCGCGGGACTTGAAAACGGCATCAGCCGCTGCCGCGCGCTGGACCGGGTCTTTGCTGAGAAGCGTCAGGCCGCCTAGAACGCCGCGAATAATCCGGCGCAGGCGGTTATTGACACGAATTTTTTTTAATTTGAATTTCGGCGCCTGGCCGATCTCTTTTGAAGTTAGAGGATCACGGAGGATATATACCTTACCGCTCTTTTTGGTGATAACGACTTTTCTGTCAGATTTCTGGGTATAGAGCTTGCCCTCCATCAGGGCTTCCAGAACGTGGACCGCCCGTTCGTCACCGGTGGCGGCGATTGCTTCAATGGTTTTAATTTTCTGTTTGCTACTTTTGGCACCGAGAGCAGGCACCAGTTCTTCAAACGTTGCTGCTGATAATGGGGTGCTTCCGAAACCGATCAAGAGGGCGATCAGGAAAATATTTTTTTTAATATTTATCACGCCAGCTACTCTAGGATTATTTCTAAAAAGGAAACCGGAGCACTTTGAAAAGGTTTCAGGAGCGCTCCGGCAGGCAGATACAGTTTAGTTCAAGAATTTCGGTTTTTCACAGTTGCCGCAGATCCAGGGAAAGGTCCAGTCAGCGGTCAGCTTGGCACTTTCCGGAATGAAATCGCTCCAGGCGTCGCCCTTGACGACTTTATCCGTATTCCAGACCGTTTCGAACTGGCCATCATCCTGAATTTCACCGATCAATACCGGCTTGGACAGGTGATGGTTTGTGTTCATCACGGCAATCCCGCCGGTCAGGTTCTTGACCTTCTGGCCGTACATGGCCTGGCGGACGGCGTCCACGCTGGTCGTGCCAGCCTGCTTGGCGGCCTGGACCCACATGCTGAAGCCGATATAGTGCGCTTCCATAGGATCGTTGGTAACGCGCTTTTTATTTTTGATGAAGGCGTGCCATTTTTTAATAAAGGCTGCGTTTTCAGGCGTCTCGACGCTCATGAAGTAGTTCCAAGCGGCCAGATGACCAACCAAGGGTTTCGTATCAAGACCGGCAAGTTCTTCTTCACCAACCGAAAATGCCACGACGGGAATGTCTTCGGCTTTAATGCCCTGGTTGCCTAGTTCTTTGTAGAACGGCACGTTGGCGTCACCGTTGATGGTGGAAACGACGGCGGTCTTTTTGCCCGCGGAGGCGAACTTTTTAACCTGGGAAACGATGGTCTGCCAATCGGAATGACCGAAAGGTGTATAGTTTTCCATAATGTCAGCTTCCACGACACCTTTGGATTTAAGGAAGGCGCGCAGGATTTTATTGGTTGTCCGGGGATAGACATAATCGGTGCCCAAGAGCACCCAGCGCGTGGCGCCGCCGCCGTCTTCGCTCATCAAATATTCGACGGCCGGAATTGCCTGCTGGTTCGGCGCAGCGCCCGTGTAGAACACATTACGAGAGCTTTCTTCGCCTTCGTACTGCACCGGATAGAACAGCATGCCGTTCAGTTCTTCAAAAACCGGCAGAACGGACTTACGGGAAACCGAAGTCCAGTTACCGAAGACCACGTCGACTTTATGCTTCAACAGAAGTTCTTTGGCCTTCTCGGCAAAGAGCGGCCAGTTGGAAGCCGGATCGACGACCACGGCTTCGAGTTTCTTGCCGAGCAATCCGCCTTTCTTGTTTTGCTCTTCGATGAGCATCAACATGGTATCTTTCAGGGTGGTTTCACTGATGGCCATTGTGCCGGACAGGGAATGCAGGACGCCGACCTTAATGGTATCGGCCGCCTGGGTAATGCCGCTGAGCAGCGTTGATACTGCAATCACGCTGGCACCGGCTAAAAGTTTAAATTTGTTAATCATAGGTATCTCCACTAATGGGTTTTTGTTGCACCATCCCTATAAAAGCAAGGGGCGTGCCAGTTCTGTAGAGACTACCGATTTTCTCTTAATATCCTTTAATATCAGTTTGTTATTGAAAATATGAAAATCACGGCGCCGAATTTAGTGGTAAGATCTAAAATAAATAATGCTTAATTTTCGACCATAACAATTAATTGCCTATTATTTAATCATAATAAATTTTATGCCGTTGACCAAACCAACGAACCAAAGCATGTTTCATTGTGGAGCACTTGGTGTCTCCACTACGGGGTTGTTGTTGCACCTTAACACGATCTCGGGTCCTCCGGGGTCCTTCGGGCTCCTGGGGGATTTTCCTTTGGACAGCTTTGACATGAATTTTGGCTGGCTGTTTAGTGCCCGGGCCGGGAACGTGTGATGGCCAGGCTAAGCCCGATCACCGGTAGAATGCCAAAGGCGACGATCGCCAGCGCCGCCAGGGACGCGTCACCCAGTTGCTCGTCAGAGGCAAACTGATGGACATAAGTAGCCAGGGTATGAAAATTAAATGGTCTGAGCGATATGGTCATAGGCAGTTCTTTCATACCGTCGACAAAGACCAGCATAACCGCCGTCAGGAGACTGCCCCGGATCATGGGCAGATGAACTCGTTTCAATGTGCCCAACGCCCCTTGGCCCAGACTTCGCGCCGCGCCGTCCATGCTGGGCGTCACCTTGGCCAGGCTCGCCTCGACACTGCCGAAAGCCAAGGCCAAAAAACGCACCAAATAGCCGAAAGTTACGGCGGCAATGGTACCGCTGAAAAGTAAACCGGTGGAAAACCCAAAGGACTGCCGCATGAGGGAGTCGATCCCATTGTCGACGGCCCCAAGGGTAACCATCACGCCGACCGCCAGCACAGCGCCCGGAATGGCGTATCCCAGGCTGGCCACTCTAACTATGACTTTTAACACCCGATCATTCCGCAAACGCACACCGTAGGCCATAAATACGCCGACCGCAGCCGCCAGCACCGCCGCCAAGCCCGACAACAAAAAACTGTTACCGGCATGACGCAGCACTTCAATATTGGTGGCGGCATCAAAATGGGTGATCGCGTAGGCTACCAGGATACCGGCTGGAACAACAAAACCCAGGATAATCGGAATAGCACACGCGAGGGTCGCCAGGAAACCTCTGCCGCCGGTCAGCAGATAGCCTGGTAAAGCTTTGAACTTGGTTGTCGTGTGATGGAAGCGTTGTTTACGGCGGCCATATCGCTCGGCCATGATTAAAAAGATAACAAACAATAACATCAGCCCAGCCAACTGCGCCGCCCCGGCAACGTTATTCATATTAAGCCAAACGTCATAAATCCCTAGCGTAAAGCTGTTGACGGCAAAAAAATCGACCGTGCCGAAATCGTTCAGGGTCTCCATCATTACCAAAGAAACGCCAATAACAATGGCCGGTCTGGCCAGGGGCAGCGCCACCGACGTAAAACTGCGCCATGGCCCCCGCCCAAGGACCCGGCTTGCTTCGATAACGCAAACCGATTGCTCCATGAAGGCGGCTCGGGACAGGAGATATACATAAGGATAGAGAACCAGGGTCATCATCGAGATGGCACCGCCCAGCGAGCGGATTTCCGGGAACCAGTATTCGCGTTGGGTGGACCAGCCGTAAATATCTCGCAACATAGCCTGGACCGGTCCGGCGAATTCAAGGATATCGGTGTAGAGGTAAGCTATGACATAGGCCGGCATGGCCAGGGGAAGCAGCAACGCCCATTCGAATATACCCCTGCCTGGAAAACGGTACATACTGACCAGCCAGGCGGAGCCGACGCCAATGATAAATGTACCCAACCCGACAGCGACCATCAGACGTAATGTCGTCCAAATATAATCTGGCAATACGGTACTGGCCAAATGCGACCAAATATCGTCCCCCGGCGACATGGCAATGAAAAATACCGCCGCAATCGGCAGGATTACGGCAAAAGCAATTAAGGCGGTGCCGATGGTCCAGCTATTAAACCAATCCCGGGATTGTTTCCTAGCGCTCTGGGCCATTCTATTTGCAACAATTTCCATATTGGCTTAGATGGTCATACCGTTGGGTGAATTCTCTTCAGCTAGCCGAAAAAGAAAATGGGTCGAATTCGATATTTCTTTTCCGGCTTTTCCAATTGGTCTTCATAAAGGCATCTAGTTGTTAAATCGCACGCGATCCATGATTTTGCTGGCCTCGCTTCGCAGTTCGGCCACTTTAGACAGGTGAACGTCGTCGGATTTAAACTTACCCCAGGACGCCACCAGTGGATGCATGGCGACACCCTCTTTAATGGGATATTCGAAATTGTCTTCGGCATAAATTTTCTGGGCGGCGTCACTGCTCAAAAACTCGATGAACTTGACGGCATTGACACGGTTCTTGGCGTTTTTGGTAACACCGGCGCCGCTGATATTGACGTGGGTTCCCCGGTCGCCCTGGTTGGGGAAAATTACGTCAACGGATTTAGCCCATTCTTTCTGAACCTTGTTCTTCTCATTGGTCTGCATTTTACCCATGTAATACGTATTGCCGAGCGCCACATCACATTCGCCATGATAAACGCCCTTGACCTGTGCGCGATCATTACCCTGGGGTTTACGGGCCAAATTCGCCTTTAACCCAGCGGCCCATTTCTCGGCCCCCGCCGCGCCGTGGGCGGCGATGATCGAGGCCAAGAGGGAAATATTGTAGACATGTTTCCCTGAACGGATGCAAACGCGACCCTTCATGTGCGGCTTCGTCAAGTCCTCATAAGACGTCACCTCACCCGGCTTAACCCGCGTCTTGTGGGCATAAATAACCCGCGCCCGGGTGGTCAGGCCGTACCAAAGACCATCGGGATGGCGGTACTGCGCCGGAATGTTTTTCACCAATATTGGTGATCGAGATGCCTGCAGCAAGCCAGCTTTAACATGATCGTGGAGATTACCGATGTCGGCGGTCAAAATAAGATCGGCCGGGCTGTTCACGCCTTCCGACCGGAGACGTTCCAACATTCCTTTTTTCAGATAAACCATATTTACTTTGATTCCCGTTTTCCCGGTAAATGCCTTTAACAATGGCTTCATCAGAAAAGGTTGACGGGCTGAATAAAGATTGACTTCCTGGGCCATGGCTTCGGAAAGCATTAGTAAAGCGACAGCGCCTATAGGTATAGAAAAAATAGTGTTTTTCATTTTAATTCCTTCGAGCTTAATTTAGATTAATTCTAATTTTTTATTGTTGAATTTCAACAGGTTGATCAGCGCGTAAAAGTTATTGCGAATGAATATCGTTTTCATTTATTGGTTTAGAGTGGGATTTGTCAAGCATATTTTGACGCCACAGGTGAAAAATTTTGAAAAGAACAGGATGTAGGCTCGGTTTGGTTCGGCCGTAAATATTCATTGATTTCAGGTCAATTGCCGAAGAGGATAGGCGCCATGGAGGGATTGCACATATTCGGCCTGAGCCACGCCTACGGCGATAATCAAGTTCTCGACAATGTCGGATTGATGATACCGTCAGGCGAATTGGTGTGCATGCTGGGGCCATCGGGCTGCGGCAAATCCACGCTCCTGCGTCTCGCCGCCGGCTTGGAAAAGGTTCAAAAGGGAGCCATCACCATTGACAATGTCACCGTTTCAACGCCGGAAATGCATGTTCATCCCGAACAACGGCGTATTGGACTGATGTTTCAGGATTATGCCCTGTTTCCGCATCTGAATATCCTGGACAACGTAACCTTCGGATTATTGGACCGGACTGCGGAACAATCACGGGCGCGGGCGATGGATATGCTTGAGCAGGTCAGCATGGCGTCGAAAGCCGGCAATTTTCCGCATATGCTTTCAGGTGGTCAACAACAGCGTGTCGCGCTGGCGCGGGCCCTCGCCCCTGAACCAAAATTGCTGCTCCTCGATGAACCATTCTCCGGTCTCGATACCAATATGCGGCAGTCTATCCGTGAAGAGACGCTGACCGTTCTCAAACATAGCGGTGTCGCCACTTTGATGGTTACCCACGACCCGGAAGAAGCCATGTTTATGGCGGACCGGATAAAAATCATCGGCGCCGACGGCACCATCCTGCAGGCCGGCCGGCCCCATGAAATTTATTATCACCCCAACCATGAATTCGTTGCCAAGCTGTTTGGCATGATGAACCGGTTTGAAGGTACGGTGGCCGGCGGCCGCGTTGAAACTCCGTTGGGATCGGTCGCCACTGATCTCGAAGACGGCCTTGCGGTGCAGGTCCTGATTCGCCCCGAAGGGATAATTCTGGAAACGGACGGCACCGGTCAGGATAAAATTGGCGGCGCCTTGGTCGAAGTTACCTCCAGCCATTTATTAGGCCACGACAATATCATCCGTGTCCGGCTGAAAAGCGGCGGTCACGATGAATTATATGTCCGTGTTCACCACACCTTCGAAGTCGAGTTAAAGAAAGACATATCTGCCACAGTCGACGAGGAATACGCTTTCGTTTTTTCCTAGCACGAAGTGGCGGGAGAACCGCAATCGGCGCCGGTTGAACGGGCTGAAAACACCGTCACAGCTGTGATGGCCGAATGATGCGGAAGGAGTTAAAATTAATGGTGGCGAAAGAAATATTTTTAAATCAGACGACGGCAAACCGGGGGGCTGACAAAAAAATGGTAGAACTTTCCGAAAACTTTACGTTGGAATGCGACGAATTGGATAAAGACCACGAACGGCTCGTGGAAATGGTCAACGAGATCACGGCGAAGCTGGAGGAAGGAATAACCGAGAATTGCGAGGATACTGTTCGGGCCTTCATCAATTTCACCAAAGGCCATTTTAACCGGGAAGAACAATTTTTGATCAAACTCGGCTACCCCGATGTGAGTAAGCACCGTAAGCACCACCATGAGCTGTACGAAAAAATGGATCACATAATGGAATTCGCCAGATCGGCCTCCGCCAATGAGCTGGCACGGAAAAGCCTGAAAAAAGAACTGGTCTTTTTCCTCATGGACGACGTCATCACTACTGATCTCGACTTCAAATCTTTCATCGGTGGTGAAAAAACCTAGCGGACAGGTCCATAACCTCACGAATTCGAGACAGCCGTAAGGAGAGATTCCCTAATCCAACAAACAGAACGGCCAACCGACAGAGCTGCGTTATTCGGGAATTAAACCTCGGCATCGCCCCAGAAAGCGCCCTCGGGGCTTTCGCCATTTATTGCATCAGCTTTGATCCCATTCTTTCCGCGCGGCATCCGGTGATTCGGGGTCATAGTACCATTTGAGCCCCAATTCCTCTTCGCTGTATATGGTGGTTTTGAAGCTTCGCCAAGCCTGGATTTCGAAATAGTCAAGTGCACCGCCATGAGCCCGCAGCCGATGCGGCACGCCCGGCGGAAAGGAGACTAGTGTACCGGGTTCCAACTCCTCGGACGTGTCCCCGACTTCGACAACGCCACGGCCCTTGAAAGTCATGTAGCAATGAGCGGCACCGTCGGGATTGGCGCTGGTGCCGCCGTGGGAATGATAGGGTGAAGCACCGCCTTCGTGATAGTGCATCTCGCCGGCCTGGATGGCGTTGGTCTGGGTGAGCCTGCTGCCGTCGAGTAACCTGACGGAAGATTCCGCGCAGAATCGGCGCACACGGCCGCCGCTGGCGTCGCTGAGCACACGAAGCGTGTCGCGGTTGAAAAAATATCCTGGCCCCCCGGGCAATTCCTTTTCAACACCGGCAGGCGGGTTTGGCGTCACCATGTGCAGTAACTCCAGATCCGACCCGGACGCCTCAAACTGCACCGAATCACCCGGTACCAGTAACACGCCAGCACCATCTTCGGCGGGGTGTGTCTCATCGTTAAAACGAATGAGGCCCCCATTCGGCGCAGCCATGACGTAAACGAGGTGGTAGTCATCACCCGACTGAGTCTCGAATTGGCGCCCGTCCGACACGGTTCGCCGATAAACGGTAAGGGTCTTCGAACCACATAAATTCTCGCTGCAAATTGTTCTTTCTAACCCAGAATCGACCGCCTTGGCCTCGGCAGTATTCGAGTTGATGATTGAAACATCACTTATTGTCGCCATGGGTCTTCCCTCCTAGGATAGTGATTGACCAGCAGCTCCGCTAGCAGGCCATGCAGCTAACACAGTTGGCTAACGCTTAGCAAGACCGCGGCACAGTCAGATTAAAATCTATTTTGACGATGTTGCAGCATGCTCATAATATTTTGAGATGAAATATCACAATCCCTTCCGTTATTTCAAGACATCACCTGAGATCATTCGCCTGGCTGTGACATTATCTGTCAGATTTCCGCTTTCTCTTCGCAATGTTGAAGATCTGCTCCATGAACGAGGCATCGATATTTGTCACGAAACAGTTCGGTACTGGTGGAATAGGTTTAGCCCATTCCTCGCCAAAGAAATTCTCAAGAAACGGATGCACCCAGTTCCTAATCATTCAATTTGGAAATGGCACCTGGACGAAGTTTTTGTGAAAATCAACGGCGAGACACATTATCTCTGGCGAGCAGTTGGTCACGAAGGCGAAGTCTACAAAAATTTATCTCAATTCATTCTTCAGTCCATAACCACTTCAACAAGGAACGCCATCTAAATTCTAGAGATACCTATAAGGTTCAACGTGAAGCTGCTCTTGTTGAGTGGCAGCAACTCTGTGCTGCATAAATTCCTGGAATTTACGATCTACAAAGACTGGTTAGCATTTGTCTGACAGCACCCAGGTAGGTGTAGGGTTGCGATCCGTGAATAAGGTTTATAGGACTAGAAATACCCATATCGAAACTATTGGATATTACTGATTGTATCCGTTTTCATGCTTTCCCTGGCAAGCACGCCTGCTTCGCCGATACCGATGACCAGCCGACCCTGCCACCAGTGAAATCAACCGATAGCAAAGGCGAACCTGATTTACCCGGAGTCTGATTTCTGGGATAGGGTCGTCCGTGGGATGACGAGAACCATTTAAAGCCGAACGCTGTCCTTGACTTGCAAGACATCAGCAGTGCTGAAATCTAGCCCGCCAAGAATGACGTCAGCCAAGATTGTAATGGCAACGGTCGCGATCAGGCTGTAGACAAATGCTTTCACGTTGCTTTCCTTTATCTCCAAATATGGCCGCGGCGAAGGGCACTGGGCGATTGGCGATTGGGCCGTGAATCATAGTTGCCAGACAGTGATCGTCCGCTGGGCTCGTGACGAAACTGGGAAATGCGTCTTCCTGTATCGGCGTCAATGACTAAGGTGTTGACCTGAAACGCGGTGTTATAATTACCACCGTTATACATGACGCGGACAAAAAATACCGACCGGCCGTTGTCTTTGCCCTCATATACTCTCAGGACTTTGGCATCATAAGTCTTTTCAACGGTGGCCTGGACCTGGGATTTGTCGAGCATGGCGGCGGCTGGCCCGGTCAGAATAATCTGCAGCAATAAGGCCGTCGCCGATATGAGCAAAAATTTCCTAGTCATTAGATGCGCTTTCTGTCACCCCGGCTTCAGGCACCCCTGCTTCCGAGCCGGCGGGATGATTGTTTCCGGGGGCCGGTTCGGGCTCGCCCTTTACTTCCGCGACCCAGGCGGCATGGTGATCGCGCGCCCAGTTTTCGTCAACTTCGCCTGACCACATGGCGTCAATCGCGCCTTCCATGCCGAGGGTGCCGATATAGATATGGGCAATGATCACACCAATCATGACCAACGCCAGGATCGCGTGCCAGGCCTGCATCAATTGCATTTCCTGGATAGCTTCCAAATTAGTCGGCAGGTTAAAACCAATTGAATTGAGCAGTGCGAAAGTGGGCTCAAACGGCGAGAGCTCGAACGGGAACATCAAGGCTATGCCCGAAAAAGCTAGCGAGCCACCGGCAATAACCACCGACCAGAAAATAAACTTTTGCCCGGTGTTGAATTTTTTCGCCGGTGGGTGAGAATTCTTACTAAATAATCCGCCTGCCGCCAAAATCCAATTAAGGTCATATTTATCCCAGATATTATCTCGTACCCACAGGACAATCATCAGAATGATGCCGAGAATAAAAGCGAAGCCCATGAAATTATGCAGATATTTGCCGGCTATCAACGAGGTCGAAAAAGCCTCCGGACCAATAATCGGCAGCACCACATCCCGGCCATACATTAAATTCAACCCGGTGAGGCCGAGGATTATGAACGGCACCGCCGTCAGCCAATGGGTGAAGCGTTCCAAATTGTTGAAACGCAGCAGCGTGCGGCCGGACCAGCCTTTGCTGATTTTGATGCGCCCGCGCAAAATAAAATAAATAAACAGGACTACAATAACCGCCACCAGCATCCTGGTGCCGAACTGAGTTAAATCCTTCATCCTAAATTCACGCCATCTTTGGCCCTGGGATTGAACGAGCAGCCCAGCATTGAGATCGGGTGTCGAGACGAACCCCTTCGTACCCAATCGAATACGCCCCCAAACCGTCGGCTTGCTGGGTTGTGGCACAACATTGGCCGGCACCGCCGCCGGCCCACCCCATTTTTGCAATGCCGGAGGCCGCACGCTCGACCCTGGTGCTTTGGGGGCGATGGATGTGGACGCACCCTGGGCGAAAGCGTCCTGTCCGCCGCCGACAAATTCAAATGGCGTGTTGAAGACGGTAAATAAAACCGCCAAGCACACCACGCCAAGCCAAGCTCCTAATTTCGAGCGGAAATTCATGAAGCGGCTCCTTTCGGAAGTCTGTGATCTCAACTTATTTAACCAGGCCCAATCAACCCCCTAGCACCCAAATTCGAGCGCCCCTGATTTGTTAACCTTAATGCCTCATTCAACGATTTGAACAAGACTGGCGTTCTATAGCCGCTGGCCCTGGCCCTTGCGCTGATAGGCCGTGCCCCACCCCCAAGCACCGGAACCAAAACCGCGCGCAACAACGCGTTCCCGGTAGATGTCGGATACCTTGTCACCGTCACCAGCCAA
>PBQI01000141.1 GCA_002725625.1 Rhodospirillaceae bacterium
ATCAAACAGGGTAACATTCACTACTATTTCAGGTCCAAGGACGCGCTGCTGGAACGGCTATTGGAGGAATTATTTAAAAATTCCATGAACAACATCCGCGCTGTTGCTAACGGCGACCAGAGCCCGCGGGAGAAAATGTCGCGTATATTGTCCATTGGGTCGTCCTTGGTTGGTTCCCGCAAGGACGAACTGGTGGTTTTTTTCGCTTTCTGGGCCCACGCCATGTCCATTGGCGGCCGCTGGCGGCAGCTCTATATCGATCTGTTCCGCAAATTCCGCGGCACCATTGTCGCCATTCTCAAACAGGGGCAGTGGTGCCATCTCAGTATCAAGGGCGGAGAAGAGGCGGTGGCCTCCATGGTTGTCGCCATCGTGCAGGGGCTAGGCTTACAATACATTATGGACCCGGTCGCTTTCGGGCAGGCGGATTTGGATGCAGCGCTCAACGATTTGTTCGATAATGTTCTGATGGCAGGTGCCACGGCCTCCCGATAGAAAAGGATTTAAAGCCATGATCGAGGATGTGAAAAGCTGTCAGTTTACAGTTACCGCAGAAGATGGCGTGAACCTTTCCGTCGTGGAGAAAACTAACAGCGAACATGGGCAGCCGAAAATACTTTTGGTGCACGGGTCGGGTTGCGGCTGGGAGTATTGGGACGTGCCGATCCGGGATTACAGCATCATGAAAGATTTGGCGAACCACGGGTCCACGGTATATGCCATGGAATGCCGGGGGTATGGGCGTAGCGATCGGGTTGACGGCAGAACGGTGACGGCGGAACGCTTGGCGGCTGATGTGGTCGCCATCGCCAACGAGATCAGAGATAATGGCGAACAGGTCGGTTTAGTCGGCCACTCCTCATCCGGGGCAGTCGTTCTGACAGCGGCGGCAAAATCGCCGGATGTTTGGTCCAGGATGGCCATCCTGGGGGCTCCCTATCGGGTGATCAATCCGCAGTTCCAGGTTTATGCCAGCCAGATGATAGAAGCCGCACAATCTGATGGAAAGGATATGGTCCCCAACACCCACCACCTGGAAATCGAAAGCCGCTTGAACGAACCGGAGGACGATGTTGTTGATTGGTACAAGGAAATTATAACAACACGCTACCCGCTAATTCCTGCTGCTGTATTCGCCGATGTCATCGAAAATCCTGCTATACCGTTGATTCCCCGGATCAAAGTACCTACCCTGCTTATCAATGGGTCAAACGAATACGTTATCAATTTAGAAGACAGCCTTAATCTTTTAAACGATCTAGGCAGTAACGACAAAGGGGGGGTCGTCTTACCAAGCAGCTATCATCTACCGTTTCTCGAAAAGAAAGGGCATCGGGATTTATTGAACTGTTTGCAATTCTGGTTTTCCCCCAAATAATTAAGAATTTATAACTTAGATACCTACGAGGAGGAATTTCATGAAAAAATTAATGCTATTGTCGGCCGGTATTGTTATGGCCGGAACCTGGGCGGTGCAGGCGTCCGCTGAAACTACGCTCAGATTTAACGTTTGGGTTCCGCCCAAGCATTTTGTCGTTGTCAAAGGTTATAAGCCGTGGGCCGCCAGTGTTGAAAAAGCGACCGGGGGTAAGGTTAAAATTCAATTCACCACCAAGTCCCTGGGTGCGCCACCTCGCCAGTTTGACCTGGCAAAAACGGGTGTCGCCGATGTCGTTTGGGCTGTTCAGGGTTATACGGCGGGTCGTTTCGTATCGGCGGAAATCGGTGAACTTCCATTCAATGGTGACTTCGCCGAATCCTTGTCGGTAGCCTATTGGCGCACTCACAATAAGTATTTTGCCGTCGCCAATGAATACAAGGGCGTCAAGATTTTGGGCTTGCACACCCATTCGCCGGGCCAGATTATGATCAATAGCCGGAAAGTGACGGCTCTGGAAGATCTCAAAGGCGTCAAAATTCGCGTTGTCAATCCGGCGACCTCTCAAATTCTCAAGTTGTATGGCGGCGTTCCCTATCGCGGTCCGGCGCCAAAAACCTACGAGTTGTTCTCCAAAGGCATTATTGATGGTTCTTTTATGACGGCTGATGGCATCTTGGCTTTCAAGCTCACAAAATTCGCCAAATATTATATCCACGCGCCGGGTGGCATCTACAACACCAGTTTCCTTGTCGGGATGAACCAAGCCAAATGGGACGCCCTATCGGCAGCTGACCGCAAGGCGATCGAATCGGTATCCGGAGAAGCTATCTCGAAACGATTCGGAGCGGCATGGGACGTATCTGAGGCGATGGGCCAAAAACTGCTCAGCGGTGCTACCAACGTGACGTCGTTAAAGGGTCCCGCTTTAACAGCGCTCAAAACGAAGCTGGCTTTCTTGAAGAATAATTGGTTTAAAAAAGTCAAAGCCAAAGGCATTGACGGTGAGGCCGCGCTAAAGTTTTTACGTGCTGAAACCGCTGCGTATAAGAAATAAACCTTACTGGAGCCGTGTCCGCCATGGACGAAAATAGCAATCCATCTCAGTCCATGGCGGGTGGAGACTCCCGATGGAGCCTCTTCGGTCGGGGTCTCGGCCTGTTCCTGGGTTCAACCATATTTTTTATGATGGCCGTCACGTTCGTGGACGTGGTCGGCCGCTATTTTTTCAATGCGCCTCTACCGGCTGCGGATGAGTTGACAAAACTAACCATGGGCGTCTCCATTTTCGCTGGCTTGCCTTTGGTCACAAGACGGCGGGAGCATGTCACTATTTCTCTCCTGGATGGTCTGTTTAAAGGCCCGGTTCTGAGAGTTCGTCAGACTTCTATCGACGTTATTTGCCTGGGTGTGATGGGTACTCTTTGCTGGCGGTTAATATTACAGGCCCAAAGCCTCGCCCAGTACGACGATAAAACCATTTTTTTGGGCGCGCCGTTGCCGCCTTTTGCCTATTTCATGGCTGCTATGACCGGCGTTACCATGATCGTCCTAGCGGTTATGATCTGGCGCGATATTTTCGCCAAAATGTCCCAGTCGAAACCTACCGAGACTGGCATCTAACATGTTCACTGCCGGTATTGGATTTCTAGCCCTTTTCGTTCTGCTATTTACGGGCGTGCCTATTGCCTTCGGCATGGTTATTGTCGGCACCATCGGTTTCGCTATTCTTTCCGGTTGGACGCCGTCTCTCGCGATGGTCGGGCAGGTGGCGTTCGATACCGTCCTCAGCTACGAGTTTTCCGTTCTGCCCCTGTTCATTCTGATGGGTAATTTTATATCCCGATCCCGTCTGTCGGAGGAACTCTACACTGCCTCCCACGCTTTTCTCGGCCACCGGCGGGGTGGTCTGGCGATGGCGACAATTGTTGCCTGTGCCGGTTTTAGTGCCGTCTGTGGCTCCAGTCTGGCCACCGCTGCCACCATGAGCAAGGTCGCCATGCCATCCATGCGCCGATTCGGCTACGCCGACAGCCTGGCGTCGGGTTCTATTGCTGCTGGTGGGACCTTGGGCATTCTAATTCCGCCCAGCGTGATCCTGGTTCTATACGGCATTATGACCGAAACCGAAATCGGAAAATTGTTCGCCGCCGGATTCCTGCCGGGCATACTCGGCATGGTATTTTATATGCTGGCTGCCAATATGGTCAGCCGCTACAAACCTGAATTGGGACCCCCGGCTGATAAGATCGCTTGGTCGGAACGCTGGGCTGCTATGAAGGGTATTTGGGGAATACTCCTGCTCTTCGCTCTGGTTATGGGCGGTATTTATTTTGGCGTTTTCTCGCCGACGGAAGCGGCAGGTATAGGCGCTTCGGGCGCGTTCTTTTTCGCCTTAGCGCGGCGCACATTAAATTTTCGCGCCGTCATTGATGTGCTAATTGAAACCGGCCGGACCTCAACCATGGTGTTTATCGTTCTGATCGGGGCCATTTTATTTTCGAATTTTGTCGATGTAACGCGGGCGCCCAACCATATTCAGACCTTTGTTGAAGGTCTTAAAATTGCGCCTATTTTGGTGATTTTAGTTATTCTGGTGATCTACATTATTCTCGGCTGTGTGTTGGACAGCATTGCCATGATGTTGCTGACCGTGCCGGTTTTTTATCCTTTGGTGGCGGGGCTGGGTTACGATCTGATCTGGTTCGGCATCATCATCGTGGTGGTAATCGAGATCAGTCTCATCACGCCGCCCATCGGACTTAATGTCTATGTCCTGCGGGCGACCCTGCCTGACGTGCCGCTGGGCACCATTTTCCGCGGCGTGATGCCATTTATCGTTATCGACATTGTGCGGCTAGCGCTCTTGGTTCTAGCGCCTGGTTTCGTTATGCTGTTGCCCAATTTAATGGATTGATTTTGAAAGAGGTGCTGCCATGCATCCTATTGACCTCCCTCAGGACGTAAAAGACCGGGTGATTTCCCGACGGGGAAAACTTCATCTCTACGAGGATCTCGACCCTGCCAAGTCGGCGTTAATCGTCATAGATATGCAGAACGCCTTTATGGAACCGGGTGCTGTTGCTGAAGTACCCATAGCCCGTGAGATCGTGCCCAACATTAATCAGTTGGCGGACGCCTGCCGGGATGCCGGCGGGACCGTTGCCTGGGTGCAGGTAACGGCATCGCCCAAGGGTGGCCCCGACTACTGGCCAGGATTACTGGAACACGTCAATACAAAGGAGCGGTCAGCCCGCTTCGTCGAAGCCCTGGCTGAAGGCAGCCACGGCCATGCCCTATGGCCGGACCTGGTGGTCAAGGATGGCGACATGATGGTAAAAAAAAACCGCTATTCAGCATTTCTGCCCGGCGCCAGCGATCTGGCCGACCAATTGAAAGCCAGAGATATCGATACGGTTATCATTACCGGTACCCTTACCAATGTTTGCTGTGAAAGCTCAGCTCGGGACGCCATGATGACGGACTTCAAAACCATCATGGTATCAGACGGCAACGCCTGTCTCCGTGACGACGAACACCTGGCGGCACTGAGTACAGTTCTTCAGGTATTCGGTGACGTCTTCTCAACCGAGGAAATGATCGGGTTGCTATCAGTTTACCAACTGGCCAGCGATAATGGCGCCCAGCACAAGCCAACTGAAAAGTCGGTTTGATTTAAATTTCGCCAAGCAGTCATGAGGATCATCAATATCGATATCCCAGGCTTGCCATATGGCTTGAAGAGCACCCAGGGCCAGACCGACATAAAACGGCCAAGTGAGGCCGACCTGCCAGCCGGCAACCCCGATCAGCGCAATCGCCAATCCGAAAAATACAAATAGCCAAGGCTTGGTATTGTCACCCAGCTTGAGGGCCGAAGACATGACGCCGACCAGGAGATCGTCCTCCTTATCCTGATGGGCATAAATGGTGTCGTATCCCAGGGTCCAAAATATCCCGGCCACATAGAGGATTAATGCCGGCGTCTGCAAATCACCCCGGACCGCCGCCCATCCCAGCAAAGCGCCCCAGTTGAATGTCAGCCCCAGGACAAATTGTGGCCAATAGGTGATCCGTTTCATAAAGGGGTAGATGATCACCAGGACCAGCGACGCTGCACCAACGGCCATGGCAAACTGGTTAAATTGCAGAAGGATCACCAAGCCGATTAGACCCAGAGCAATCATGTACACCACAGCCTGGAAAACACTGACATCGCCGGACGGAATGGGCCGGTCGGCAGTGCGGGCGATCATGCCGTCGAAATTGCGGTCGGTGATGTCATTGAAGGTGCAGCCCGCACCCCGCATGATCATAGCACCGATGCCGAACAGGGCTATCAACCACAGGCTCGGCCAACCGGGGGTCGCCAGGGCGATGCTCCACCAACAGGGGAACAGCAGCAGCCACGTGCCAATGGGCCGGTCGAACCGGGCCATGCATGCATAGGGCCGGGCCTTGACGGGCAGGAATTGATCGACCCAGCCCCCTTTGGGGATGTCGCTGGCGTCCAGTTCTGGGGCATGTGTGTGTTCCATGATCCATTATCCCGCTTGAAGGGCTGGCGTGCAATGACAGAGACCGTTGGAGTTGCTGTGTAAATTGGCTAAAAGACTACATGGATGCAAAAATCAGACTATTTATCGATGACGACCTTGCTGCAGATAGCAGGGTGGCGCTGAATTCCAGTCAAACTCACTACCTGAAGAATGTCATGCGCCTGGATGTCGGTGGGCTCGTACTGCTGTTCAATGGCCGGGACGGGGAATGGCGGGCGGAAATTAAATCCACTGGGAAAAAAGACGCCGTTTTATCACTGCAGGAGTTGGTCAGGGCGCAAGTGGACGAAGCGGAAATCTGGCTGCTGTTTGCGCCGGTGAAAAAAACCGGCACGAATATGATTGCCGAAAAAGCCACCGAATTAGGGGTGACGCATTTGTGGCCGGTAATTACCGATCACACCAATGTAGAACGGGTGAAAATCGATCGATTAAAAGCCAATGTGATCGAAGCCGCTGAGCAATGCCGCCGTCTGACGGTACCGACCGTGCTGGAGCCGGAGAAGCTTTCTCAAGTTCTATCAGGCTGGAACGAGGAGCGGCGACTGATTGTGATGGATGAAACAGGCGGCGGTGATCCACTGGCCGAAATTCTGCGCCACGATCCAGCCGCCAGCTTTGAAGCCATACTGATCGGCCCGGAAGGGGGATTTGCGCGATCGGAGCTTGACGCAATGGGAAATCTCCCGTTTGTTACCTTCGCCAGTCTGGGTGATCGGATTCTTCGTGCTGAGACCGCCGCTGTGGCATCTCTTGCCATTTGGCAGGCGTTAGCCAGAGGCTGAATCAATAAACCGGGTTGCGATTGTTGACTTTAAAAATTTGGTGAAAGAATTACATAACAATGAGCGACGAAAATAAGAACGAAATTGAAGATAAGGCTCAGCTGATCGCATTTTTGGCATCCGGATGTAAACCGGAAGAACAATGGAAAATTGGTACCGAACACGAAAAATTCGCCTTTGATCCCAAAACTTTACGGCCACTTTTTTACAACGGTGGCAAAGGTATCCGCGCTTTTCTCGAAGGTATGGAGCGCTTTGATTGGATGCCGGTTCTCGAGAATGGCAAGCCGATCGCTCTGGTCAAAGAGGATCATAGTTCCGTCACTTTGGAACCGGGCGGCCAGGTTGAATTATCCGGTGCACCTTTGGACACTATCCATCAGACCTGCCGAGAGGTTGGTCTCCACCTGAACCAAGCCAAGGAAATCGCCAGTGAGTTGGGCATCAGTTTTATGGGCATGGGCTATCAGCCCAAATGGGGGCTGGCGGATATCGAGTGGATGCCCAAGGGCCGCTACGAAATCATGCGCAACAATATGCTGACCAAGGGTGATCTTGGTCTTCATATGATGCTGGCTACCTGCACTGTGCAGGTCAATCTTGATTTTAAATCCGAAGCCCACATGACAGAAATGTTCCGCACCTCCCTTGCCGTGCAGCCGGTGGCGACGGCGCTTTGGGCTTCTTCACCTTTTCGCGACGGCGCAAAATCGGGGTATCTCAGCTACCGCAGCCACATCTGGACTGATACCGATCCTGATCGATGCGGCTTGCTGCCATTTGTTTTTGAAGATGGTTTCGGCTTTGAACACTATGTCGACTACATGCTGGATGTGCCCATGTATTTCGTCTATCGGAACGGTAAGTATATTGATGCGTCCGGTCAGTCCTTTCGGGATTTCATGGCGGGAACTTTACCGGCGCTGCCGGGCGAAAAGCCAACCATAAAGGACTGGGAAGATCATTTAACTACGGTGTTCCCCGAAGTCAGGCTTAAGAAATATATCGAAATGCGGGGTGCCGACGGCGGGCCGTGGAACCGCTTATGCGCCCTGCCGGCCTTCTGGGTCGGGCTGATGTACGATGCTGAAGCCTTTGCGGCGGTCAGAGCACTCATAAAAGATTGGAGCTATCAGGAGATCTCGAGCCTGCGGGACAATGTCCCCAGGACCGCCCTAAGCACAGAATTCAGAGGTGGAACGGTCCAGGATCTGGCTTTGCAGCTGCTGGCGATTGCCAAGGGTGGATTGGTCCGGCGCGGCAAGTTAGACAGTTCGGGCCAGGATGAAAGCACCTTTCTCAAACCTCTCCATCACATCGCCGAAACCGGTGTCACGCCGGCCGAAGAATTGCTGGCGTCTTTTGATGGTGCCTGGAACGGCAGCGTCGATCCGGCGTTCGAAGAGTTGGCGTATTAGTTCTAGCAGGGTGCTCCACCATGACTTTAATCGAACAATGTATTAAGCATTAATTCAACGGTCGCTATAGGAGCGACGGCAAAAGTCTGGGAAAAGATTTCCACCAAACCGCGAAAATCATCGGCAAGCTGTTCCACTCGGAAAAGGCGTCAGGGTAAATTAAAACCCAGAGAATTTTTACAACGACCTGTTTGGTCACCATACTGAATCCTAGATAACAGTATTTCCACCCGTATCGTTCGACGGCTTCCTGAATGGCTTTGTATTCGTCCTCGCACCAATGTTTATTGCCGATATATTCATCAAAGATGATCACGGTTCCCGAAATGATTTGTGGTGCTAGAATTTCGAGTACAGTCCTGGTTGAATCATAAGTATCACAATCGATGTTTAAGAATTTCACCGGCTTGGTGTGGACTTTGGCAAACTTCGGCAGGGTTTGGTCAAACCATCCCTGGATTAACGTTACATGCGTGGGGACGTCGGGAATTTCGCCATCGGTAGAGTAACTTCCCCTGGGTCAATGCCTTTTCCATCCCCTTGATGAAAAAATGGCAGCAGGTGTTCGCCGAAGAGATCAAGAACAAGAATCTGCTATTCGTCAGCATTCATACTTTGTTCGAAGGGTTTGATTATCAGACAGCGGCACGGTTGAAGAAGTTTTTAAAGCCAAACATATTCACCATCCGGTTGGTACCGACCGGCTGATACCGGCGCATCATGTGCCCCGTACCATGCGCCGCTTCGGCACCAGCGGTACGCCCGAAATGGCGATCATCGACAAGGAAGGCTATATCCGGTTCCAGCATTTCGGCAGATTTCAGGTTGAGCCGGCGGAACATCTGATCCGTCAACTTATCCAGGAGTAGGATTGACCGCTGGCGATAAATACTTGTCGCTTACAGCGCGAATTTGATCCTTAATTTTACAGCCGAAGGTCATCATCTCCTCTTCTTCCTTGTCAGTCAGCGGATCGACGATACCTTTAATGAAGGCTGGCACTGCTTTGGCGCGCCGCCACCATGCTTGCACCAATGGTTTATCATCAATCCAGATATCCAGAAGGTTGAGGTACGCTAGACGGGCGGCGTAGGGCATCATATTGATATCGGCGAGGCTGTAGCCGGATGGCATCAGCCAGTCGTTGCCGCCCGCCAAGGCGGATTCCATATCGGCAAAGGCTTTCTCGTACGCCATCACGCCACGATAAACATAGGGCGAATCGACACCTTGTTCATAGGTTGACATGAACCGGTCACGGCGTTTGGGATCACCGACATTACGGAAACGAATTTCCCGCTGTTCGTCGGACATTTTTTTCATGCGTTCCCGGAACATGGCGGAAAAACTGATTTCGACCATGCCCTCGTGCAGGCCTTCA
>PBQI01000142.1 GCA_002725625.1 Rhodospirillaceae bacterium
CCTATGTCAAATCCTTATCGGTTTGGAGGGGAGGGGTATAGGACGATCCAACACGCCAGAAAACTGGATCAGTTATAGGGGGAAGGACAAAGGGACTGAATTGTTCTTCCACATGTGCTACCCTCCAACAAGGTTTCATAAGAAAACTGTTGGATACCAATGGATTACATGTGTTGGTCTTGAGAAGTTGGTATCCCCAAGGGGAGTCGAACCCCTGTTTCCGGCGTGAGAGGCCAGCGTCCTAGACCACTAGACGATGGGGACATTCATTTCTGCCACTACTCAATATGCCATGGAGAAATTAAAAAATCTATCATTGATCTGTATTACTCTTTATTGACTTTCGGAGTGGCAGAAACCTCAGAAATCAAGGATTTTCCCCTAGCTTGAGAGGCCAGCGTTCTAGGCCACTAGACGATGGAGATATTCACTTTTCACAGTTTATTCTGACTCTATTTTTTTTCAAGATCGCAATTAGATTGGTCACCGTGTTTTGTTGAATATATTGGGCCGATTTTCAGAAAACTGGGCGACGGCGGTGGTCAACCTCCTTACCAAGGCTGTTGATGATGTTGCCCGATTGATCGGGGACAAAGGCCGGTTGGTCTGCAATAATTTGGTGATCCTTTTAAGGTTGTAGCGAGATTAGCCGCTATGAGGTAAAGAAAAACGATCGTCATAGCTTTGTTCGATAGCCTCAATTAGAGAGGCAATGGCATTATGGTACGGTGTGGATATGCCGTGTTTGGCGCTGGCTTCAACGATGGCGCCATTGAGACATTCGATTTCCGTTTTGCGATTTGATACAACATCAATCAAAATTGATGGTGTATGATCTGCGGCACCGCGGGATTCAGAGATAAGCTCTTCATAGACTTGGTGCGGATCAAGGGGAACACCTTCCTTGGTGGCGACGGCAGTGATTTCTAACACTAAATTTCTGATTAGGGAGCAAGCGGAAGGTAGTTCCACTAGCGGACCAACTTTGAGGCCGACAATGGCAGTCAGGACCGATATACACGAGTTGATACAAAGTTTGCGCCACACCTGTTCTTTGGCGTTGGGAGCGGCAATTGCATCAAAACCGGATTCAGTCAACGCCGATAAAAATTCTTTAAGTGCTGAGGTCTCGACGCCGGCTTCTGACCACAGGTAGGTTTTGGCGTGGGTACCTGCTGTAACTTCAATTTCTCCAGGCTCCAGGCGAATCGCGCCTAAGGTGGTGACGCCGAATAAGACTCGTTCGGGATCGGCATAGGATCCGATTATTTCCACATTGCCGATCCCATTTTGCAACGTGACCATAATCGTATCCGGCCCAATTATGGATTTTGCAGATTCGAGTGCTGAAGCGGTATCGGGAAATTTTGTCATAACAATGACCACGTCACAAACACCGGCATCCTTAGGATCACAGGACGCGTTAACAGCAATCCTTTGGCTGTGACTGCCGTACCGGATTCCGAGTCCGCGTTCTGAGAGAGTATCAATATGGTCTTGGGAACGTGCAATCAACCAAACCTCATGTCCGGATTTGGCTAGATAGCCGCCGAATAAACAACCCATCGCACCGGCGCCGACTACGCAGATTTTCATTGCCCTAATTCCACATTGCGGTCAGGTTTAACCAATTACAGAGAATATACTTTTTGGCGTGTTTGATGAAGGCACTCTTCGACCCCGCTTTTTCCCACCCGGTAGTTCTCACAAACGAAGCCAACGGCCTCACTGGATGACACGGTAGGATGCACCGCAATATTCATATCGGCAGCTACCTTCATGGTTTCGAAGAGATCAAAGCACGGGCGCTCCACCAAGTCATAACCCTGTCCATGAGCGAAAATACGTGTCTCCTCGGGATAACCGAAATCTTTCAGCGCTGCGTTATTGGCATTCCATATTTCCCCGGGATCGGCTCCCGGCTTCATCATGTCTAAGGTAATTTTCTGGACTTTGATCGCGATTTCGACCTGTTCGACCAATGCTTCCGGCGGCTCACCCAATGTGACTGTACGGGCCAAGTGGCCATAAAAACCGCTTGGCCCATTAGATTCAATCAACAGCGTAAATGTATCGCCTTCTTCAATCACCCGGTTGCCAAAATGCTCGTAATACATAACGCCGGGTTCGCCTCTTGGCGCTGACCCAACCATAACCAACTGCTGCTCGCTGCCCATGGTCATGCATTTGTGCCGTATATCGGCGTAGATTTCATAGTCACGCCGACCTGGCTCGATCCGGGTCAATGCGTATTCAAACGCCGTGTCCTGATCGCGGCACACTTGACGGATCAAATCCATTTCCTCGGGACTTTTAATTACCTTGATGGTGTCGACCATTTCGGTCGCATCGACGAAAGAGGCCTGAGTTAAGTGTTCGGTGACATGTTTGTAAAAAGATGTCGAGATGAATCCGGGGCCCACCAAGCCGATTTGACATTTGCCAACCGCCGCAAGTTCCTCGACCACCTTTTCTGCATCGAAAGCCGATGTATAGCCGAGTGCTGGAATAATTGGTGTACTGATCCGCTTGCCGACTCCTCTTAAAGACCAAGCTGGCGGATTGGCATCGGCCGGCGGTAGCGGGCCGCTCCAGATCGTTGTCATGTCGTCTTCTCGGGGAAAGATAACCGTCACGGGATAATTATGCAATGCCGGCATATCGGTAAACCATTTAACATAACCTCCCAGGTAGTCGGTGCTATTTTGCACAATCAAATAATCTAGATTTTCACTCGACATCACTTCGCGAACGGCTTGCCATCGCCGCGCCAACTCAGCATCCGAAATGGATACGGGAATTCGCCTTTTTGCTTCGCTAATTTCACTCATGCTGTATCCATCTCCTATCTTATCGCCCCATCGGTATCCGGTTTGGCTATCCGTTTTATTATTGAGGCCACATCTACTTTCTTGTTTTCCAGCTTAAGCCTGCACCAATGGCGGTAAAAAAATTAGGAGAGGTGGGCATACCGAAAATTTCACCGGCGTGAAAGGCCAGCGTTCTAGGCCATTAGACGATGGGGACCTAGATCTCAGTGTAGGTGGCTATTTTAGTGGATAGGATGGGCCTGAATCAAGCGGAAGCATCAAGTGGTAACATTAAGAGCCTATGTCAGGAAGTGCTGCCGCCGATTTGCAGGGACAGTTCTTCAAATCGGCCGGTGGCCGGGTCTATCCTGTATGCTTTAACCATTTCCGCCTTGCCATTTGCAACAGCCACAATCAGCCATACGAGTTCTGGCTCCCACGCTTTTTCAAGATCGGTGACGGACGTTTCCGCCGGATGGTCCGGGTGGGAATGATAATGGCCAATGATCCGTTCCTCCGTTTCCCTCAATCCCCGGAACAGGTCGATCTGGATTTGCGGGTCGACCTGAAATCGGTCTTTGGCGGTTTCGTCAAAGACATTCGGACTGACTACGATGCGGGAAACGACTATACCGCCGTTGGGGTCGTCTTTGCCTACCAGCATTCCACAGCATTCTCTGGGATAGGCGTTCTCGGCTTCCCGGGAAATAAGATCAATCTGGCGCTGCGTCAGGAAAATCACGGTCTGGCTTACGGCTTGGTATGAAACTTGAAACGCCTTATGACGGCGCCAGTTGCCGCATCAAGCACAAGGACGCGGTCTTGATTCAACTCATTGGTAATATGGAGAAAGAGCCTCGATCCTTCTGCATCTACCGATGAAATACGGTAGCTTGGCGGCAACGGAATGCTAAAATTGAGGGTTGGATTTTTTGCAGATTCAGATGCTGACGCTGCGGTGTTTGGCACACTGGTTTTTTTGAAAAATTTGAAGGTGGGATCGTTTGCCTGTTTTTGCAGTCCCCATACCAATACACCTAGCCCGGCCATAAGAATTAAGCCGAGAGCGGCAACGAGGGAAACGAGAGCCTTGTTTTTTGGCATGTTTTCGGTCCACTTTGTTCCGCATGAATACGGAAAGCAAGTCCTTACCTTATACCGTCGGCGCGGTGGCTGCCGATGCCGGCACCCGCCTCGACAAGTTTTTGAGCGAACACTTGGCGGATTTATCCAGAAGCCGGATCAAAACTCTGATCACCGGCGGGCATGTTCACCTATCGGGCGCGAAAGTAACCGACCCGTCCAGGCGGGTCAAATCCGGTGAGCATTTCGAAATATTTGTGCCGCCGGTCAAACCGGCTGTTCCCGCCGGTCAGAAAATTGATCTCGAAATCGCCTACGAAGACGATGATCTGATTGTCATCGACAAACCAGCCGGATTGGTGGTTCATCCGGCGCCTGGTAATCCTGATAGGACATTAGTCAATGCTCTGATCGCCCATTGCGGCGACAGTCTGTCCGGCATCGGTGGTGAAGCCCGGCCCGGCATCGTCCATCGGCTGGATAAGGATACCAGCGGTCTGATGGTGGCAGCTAAAAATGATCAGGCGCACCATTTTCTGGCGGAGCAATTTGCTGCCCACAGCCTGGAGCGTGCCTATCAAACCGTGGTTTGGGGCATGCCGGGCCGAAAAACGGGGAAAGTTGAAGGCAACATTGGCCGCAATACGCGCAATCGGAAAAAAATGGCAGTTGTAAAACGCGGTGGTAAACGGGCGGTGACACGCTACAAACTTATTAAACCTGTCGGTGATTGGGCTAGTTTGATTGAATGTCGATTGGAAACCGGTCGAACCCATCAGATACGAGTTCATATGGCTTCGATCGGTCACGCCGTGATCGGCGACCCGCTATACGGCGGCAAAGACGCCAAAAGATTTACCCAAAAAGTATCGCAATCTTTTCAAGCTTCGGTCTCAGAACTTAACCGCCAGGCGCTTCATGCCTATTTGATCGGTTTTATTCATCCGAAAACCGGCCAGAAGGTTACTTTCGAAAGCCCGCTTCCCCGCGATATTCTGTCGCTTCTGTAACGGGCAACTTGAAATTATTACATTCGCTTACTCGATAATACACTCCGTTCATTGACCCCGACATCAGTTCCCGACATCTCGTCGAACTGATTGCCGAAGGAAATATCAGAGTGATGCAGGCGGTTAAACGCTTCGATCCGGATCGCGGTTTCCGCCTCACCACTTACGCCATGTGGCGGATTGGAGCCGCCATGCAGGAGTATATTTTGCATTCCTGGTCCTTGGTTAAAATTGGTGCGGCGGCGTACCAGAAACAACTTTTCTTCAACCTGCGGAAACTGAAAAACCAGACTAAAGCCTTGGAAGAGAGTGACCCTACGCCTGAACACGTTACCGATATTGCCGAACGGTTAAACGTGCCCGAGAAAGGCGTCGTTTCCATAATTCCTCGAACGCACCGTTGCGTGAAGAAGGAGATGGTGAACGGCAGGATTAGCTTGTCGCCGAGAGTCAGGATCAGGAGGAGGCTTTAGCGGATAATTAGGAACTGATTAATCGCCGCCAGCTTCTATACACGGCTTTGAAGGGGGTTAAAGAACGCGAAAGACATATCTTATCCCAGCGGCGCCTTCAGGATGAGCCGGTAATTTCGGTCAAGACTGGCGGCGCGTTCGGATCAGTCGTCTCTGGTTTTGGGATGCTGGGGACACCGTTTCCATTGCTAGCGCCGTTATCTTCGCCGTTTTCGGTGATTTCACCTGCTACTCCATTTGCCGGCGGCACCTTATCTTGAGGCGAAACGGTTATTTCCTGGCCCCACTCCCGAATTAATTCACGCTGCCTGGATCGCAACTGGGCAATCCGATGCTGTGCAGCAACCGCCAGCAGGGCGTTAACCACCGGCGGAACCGCTATATACAGCAGCCATCCGAAGGAAGCGGCAGCATACATAACGATTAAATCGAATGCATTCGTCATAATTTCAATAGCGCCGTGAATGTTGTTGTTGCCTGTCCAGAGATCGCTCAAAAAGGGAAAAACACCGGATAAATTCATCGCGCCTACGCAAAAGGTCGCATATTTTTTCTGGGTACGGTCAATTATGTAAGCCACCACCGTGGGCAACATACCAATAAACAGCAGCATGATCATTCCGGGAAACGCTATCATCACCATGACGAACATAAAAGCCCAGAGAATGAGGAAGGATCCCTTACCCCCCTTCCGCTTAGCCGGTTTCGATTGCTTTGCTGCCTTCGCCATCTGACGTCCTTATCTCATCCAGACATTGTCATGACGGATATGATGAAAATCATGACCAATATAGAAGTGATCGCAGCTGCTTGCTTGCTGATTTTTTCGGCGGCGGTTGAATGTGGGCCGGTATCAAGTCCAATTTTAACTATCTCCTCTTCAGCGGTGCCGAACTCTTCAATCGCGGAAGCAAATCCGGCCTCATCTCTAAGTTTCATCTCCGGATCGTCCATCAAACTAAGCAATTCATTCAAATCACCGGTTCTGACAATTCTGGAAATTTCCGTTTCTATCGCTTTCCGGGTCTTTCGGCTTTTATAAATCTTGATAACCGGCCCCATAAGACTGCCCAACCACTTTGATAATCCGTGTTGGGGGCCGAATCCCAATCGATCTTGTAAATGGGCGAGAATCCTTAAGCTGCCTAAAATTTTTAACGTATTGTCGGGATCAGCTATTTCACCGAGATGGCGGTCGAGATTGCCATGGTAGCGGGCCGCGATGAAGGCGGCAATATGCCGGTCTACCGGATTTGTCTTCGTGTCGGCATTTTTATCAGCTGCATTGAGGACCGGGAGCAATTCGGCAATGTCGATAATATTTTCCGCTTTTACCAAGGGACTTTGGCAGGGATATCCGGGATTTGTCTCATACAGGCAGCGCTCGACGCCAAAACCAGGCCCGGCCTTCTGCAAATGTACACGCAATTGCCGAAACACTTCCATTTCCATGTATTGCGGAGAGCTTGATCCTGTTTGTAAATCGAACCAGATTTGTGGCACCTCGTAAAAGATGGCTTCTGCCAGAGTTTTAATCCCGCCGCCCCTGAGGAGTTCAACGCCCAGAGATCCACCGAATGAATCCGGCATCAAGGCGATTGATTTGTAATTAATTGGACCCAATGGATCCATCAATAGTAGAACCTTGGTCAGCAATAAATCATCATTGGCCGAATTTCCCTCTTTTTTAATTTTAGCGATCTCCATGGTGGCTGCGATGGCAGCGGCCAGTTCCTTGTCTTCCAGGCTGCGGGAAACCCATTTAATGAGGGTTCCATCTTTGATTATTCCCATAGCACTTTCGGGTCGCAGGGACATTGAATACGCTAATGACCGCGATGTGATATGATCGAAATCACTAAATTTGAACGGCCTTTGGGAACGGTTAGGCGGGCGTGATTCCGTGGGCGGTACCTGTTTTTTGCTCGACCAAAGTTCCAATTCTTCGAAACCCCAACGTAACTCCGGATCATCCTGCATCAGGCCACGCAGCGGTTCCAGCAATGATGAGGTCAGGAGATTCTTGCCGATCAAGGTCTGGTAGGTAGATTTGGATATTTTTGACAAAATAAGCTGCTCGGGTGGGGTTTTTTTTACCGGGTTTTGCTTTTGAATCAAAAATGCCAGAGTGGCGCCGAAAGCATAGAGATCATCGCTGGTGTCGCCGGAGCCGCGGCCCCCCTCATAGGCCATACTTCTCGAAATCGTTTCGAAAACCAACGGTTGGTCGAACCCCGGCGGCGAAGTGACGAAACTGCCGAGGACGACTTCTTCTCGTTCCTCATCCAAGAAGAACAAATTGTCCGGCCTGATAGAACGATGGGTAATGTCGCGGGACGCCAATTTCCGAATCCCGTTCATGCCGGCATTAACGACCTGACGAACAGTGTCTATCTTTTTGAATTCCGCTAGTCCCGGGGTATTCAGATAGTCCATGACCCGTCCACCCATCGGGCGTTCAAATATGATTGCCAGACATTTCTGCCCCAAAAGCGGCCAATCAACATTGCCGTAGCCCACCAGCGGGAGGTTAAATGGCAGGTCCTGCTCAGCTATATTCTCGATTTCCTTCCATCTTACTGGCATACTCGGAATACAGATTAAAGCGAATAGTTTGTGGAGGGGTTCCATCCGGTCTTCAACCTCGAAGGCGCGCGCCGAGGGGCAATCCAGATCGGGCAGCGGTTTGGAGGAATGGATGTCGTACCGGCTGTTTAGGGTCGAGGGTGGCGCGGAATCCGGGGCGGCATCAGTCTGTCTTTCCGGTATTATTTGAGGTTTTGACGTGTCGGGCAGGTTTTCGTCTTCTTCTTCCTCCTCTTCCTTTTCCTCTTCTTTCTCTAATTCGGTTTCGGGTTCAGCGTCAGGAAGATCATCAGCAGGCTTTTCAGAACCCTTATCCGTCTCCTCATTAGTCGCATCTGCTCCATTTTCCTTTAGATCAGGTTCACCGGCGGCGTCTTCGGGCGAAGCATCAGCTGGTGCGTCAGGCGGTGGCGAACCGGTAGCGGCGGCAGATTCTTCCAAGTTTCCGTTTTTAGAATCGATTTGACCGGCGACATCCCCTGCGGGGTCTCCCGTTATTCCCCCCGGATCAGCTTGATCCGTCAAGGGAGAGGGGACATCGCCAGAAGGAGATTCGCCGTTTTTAGTTTCTGCTTCGGTCGAAATATCCACCATAAACGCCGACTAAAATCCAAATAGTTGGTTGTTCAATCCGATATGAACCCTTGTTGCAGATTCAAATCATGACACTAGCATTAATATATCACTTCCTGCCTGTCCGGTAGCCCCTTATCGCAATCTGCGCTTAGGTAAATACCAAAATGCCGCCCCGTTATGACAATGGATAATTGAAAGTTCCTTAATCCGCGAAAGGGTCCTGGACGAGAATTGTGGCGTCACGTTCCGGGCTGGTCGACAAAAGAGCCACGGGCGCTTCGATGAGTTCCTCAATGCGGCGGATATATTTGATCGCGGTTGCCGGAAGATCAGCCCATGACCTAGCGCCTTCGGTGCTTTCAGACCATCCCTCTAGGGACTCATAGACCGGCTCCACTTTCGCCTGGGCTAGGATAGAGGCCGGCAAATGATCGACGCTTTTCCCGTCAACCTTGTAATCAATGCAAACTTTTAATTCGGAAAAGCCATCCAGCACATCCAGCTTGGTCAAGGCAATGCCGGTGATGCCGCAGACTTTAATGGCCTGGCGCACCATGATCGCATCAAACCAGCCGCACCGTCTTTTTCGACCGGTAACGGTGCCGAACTCATGGCCCCGTTCCCCCAGCCTTTGACCGATCTTATTTTCCTGTTCGGTAGGAAAGGGGCCTGATCCGACCCGTGTCGTGTAGGCTTTAGTAATCCCGAGCGTATAGTCAATGACCTTTGGCCCCTGACCCGATCCAACTGCCGCCATGCCGGCAACGGTATTGGAAGAGGTTACGAACGGATAGGTGCCATGATCTATATCCAGCATGGTGCCTTGTGCACCTTCAAACAGGATGCGCTGGCCTTGGCGACGGGCTTCATCCAAGCGCCGCCATACCGTATCGGCATAAGGTAGAATTTTTGGTGCAATATCGCGTAGTTTGGTCAGAAGGTCTTCCCGGTCAATTTCCTGCGATCCATAGCCGCGCATCAGGGCATTATGATGGAGCAGCATATTATCGATCCGAGCCTCCAAATTCTCTTCGTCCGCCAGGTCACCGAGCCGCAATGCCCGCCGGCCCGCCTTGTCTTCATAAGCCGGTCCGATGCCGCGGCCAGTAGTGCCAATTTTAGCGCCTCCCAGCGCTTCTTCTCGGGCTTTGTCCAATTGAGAGTGCAACGGCAGGATCAGCGTCGTATTTTCAGCTATGGATAAGTTCTCCGGTGAGACGTCGACACCTTGGCCTTTCAGCGTTTCGATCTCATTAAGCAAAGCCCAAGGGTCCAGCACTACGCCGTTACCAATAACAGATTTTTTTCCTTTTCTTACAATTCCGGAAGGTAGCAAGCTAAGCTTGTATGTCACATCATCAATTACCAGCGTATGACCGGCGTTGTGGCCGCCCTGGAAGCGGACAACGACATCGGCACGTTCTGAAAGCCAGTCGACAATTTTTCCCTTGCCCTCGTCCCCCCATTGAGCGCCGACGACGACTAC
>PBQI01000143.1 GCA_002725625.1 Rhodospirillaceae bacterium
GGGCGCGATTTAACCGTCCGCGTTAAATCCGCCAAAGGCCGGAAATCCTCCTCAATGCGCTGGCTGAAAAGGCAGCTAAATGATCCCTACGTAACAGCCGCCAACCGGGCCGGATTCCGTTCCCGTGCTGCATTCAAGCTGGAGGAATTGGACGACCAGTTTTCCTTTCTAAAGCCTAGCATGCGCATTGTTGAATTGGGCGCCGCACCGGGGGGATGGACCCAGGTCATTGTCAAACGTGTCGCTACCGGAAAAGTCGGTTCAACCGGCAAGGTCATTGCCATTGATATTCTGGCGATGGACCCGATCCCGGATGCCCAGGTGATGCAACTGGACTTTCTGGATGACGGTACCTCGCAGATAATCATCGATGCACTGGGCGGCCCGGCGGATGCCGTTCTGAGCGACATGGCGCCGAACCTATCAGGGCATACCAAAACCGATCATCTCCGCATTATGGGGCTGGTCGAAATGGCCTATGCATTTGCCGAAGAGATTCTGGCGCCTGGCGGGTGTTTTGTCTCAAAAGTCTTTCAGGGCGGCACCGAGCAGACGCTCCTGGCTGAGATGAAAAGTTCATTCAATAAGGTTCGTCATGCCAAGCCGCCGGCCAGCCGCTCCGACTCGGCGGAAATATTTGTTGTCGCCCAAGGTTTTCACCATTGATCTCGAGCCTTTAAACCATCGTCGGGAATATTCAGAATTTAGTTTGACCCGCCCCACGACAATTGAAAAAATAAATCATGTCCACAACACCGGATACTGAAGAAATTAAAAATACCTTGCGTGATTACGCCATGAAGCGGGGCGCAGCCGCGTTCGGTATTGCCGATGCAGAACTTGTCGCCCGTTTTACGCCGTCGGGCCATGCCCCTACGGACCTGCTTCCCGGCGTGGAGTCCGTGATATCCGTCGGTGTTACCGGTCCGACCCAAGGAACGTGGCGGGCTCCAGCCAAGGTTATGACATCGGTCGGCGCCAATGTCGGGCGCATTTACCGGGTGGCGGTCGGTTTGTCTTTTCATATCGAGAAATCCTACGGCTTTCGATCGATTTACTGCCCGCCCCACGTCGACCCCGAATTCGGCGCCCGCTTGCCGCTGCAAAGCGTTAAACTTCATGCTGAACTGGCTGGAATCGGCGCCCGTTCCCTGGCCGGCGATATTCTTTTGCATCGCGATTTCGGCATGTTGTATTTCGGCTCGGTCTTTACCGAAATGCCCCTGCCGCCGGATGAGCCCATGACCGATAATCCCTGCCCGGCACCATCCTGCGTCAAGTTGTTCCAAGAGTCGGGACAAACACCCTGCCAAAAATTCTGTCCGGTGCAGTGCCTAAGCGGCACTATTGACGACAACGGCAAACAAGATGAAATGACCTTCGATATGTACCGCTGCGCGGAGCTTTGCCAGCAATATGAAAATCTGCCGAGCATCGTTGAACTGGCGTTTGAGACGGAAGACCAGTTGGAGCGTGAAGACATTCTTTATGGCGCCGAAGCTCAGTCCTTTTTCTACAAAGCCACCGCCGGTGTCGACACCAATGCGCAATGTTTCGAATGTATGAGGGTTTGTCCCATCGCCACCCAGGGCCCCATGGTCGATCCCATCCGGCGCGCCGAGATCATGCGGGCGGCCCACCTGGACAGCGGAGACTAAACCATGCCTTATGGTGTCACTCCCCAGATGATGGAAGCATATAGCGAGACCATATTCGATCTCAGCCTGAACAAGCAGGTTCGGCGCGGCGATCCAGTACGGATTCTCGATACTGATACTTGGAAAACGCAACGTGATGATACGGGACTTACCGACCCGGAGATCGCCGAACGTATCGGTTTGGCGGTTCCACAGGTGACCTTTATCCGCTGCATCACAGAGCGCCGCCTCTTTCGCCTCAACCAGTATCGAAAGCTCTATCGCTTGGGCGGTGGGCTGCGTTACCGGGAAGACCGTTACGTTGATCCGGAGGAGCCTTTCAATTACAGTGCCGATGCCGCGTTGCTGCGCCGCTCCATTCGATTTGGTGCCGGCCAAGTTAGAAAATATATCGAAGCCGGCTGGTGGACGTCCGACACTTTTGCAGATTTGTTAAACCGGGCCGCCCCTGAACAACCAGCATACATGGATAAATCCGGCACCATGACCTATGGCCAACTGAAAAACAGAACAAAGGATCGCGCCTATGCATTGCGGGTACAGAATGTAGAGAAAGGCGAGGTTATCGCCGCCTGCCTTCCGACGATAAATGACGATTTTTTAGTTACCTATCTGGCGGCGGCTTCCATTGGTGCGGTCTTCCAGCCGCTGGACCCCGACTTACCGGGACAGGATATCGCTCTCCTGATCCGCCACAGCCGTGCACGGCTGGCAATTGTTGGTGATACGCCGAAAAATCCATCCCTCGCTGAGGATTTGAAAAGATTAGAGAGCTTCTCTGTCTTAACCGAGAAAGAATTGACCAAACAACCCAATGACCGGAAAAATATCAGCATTCATCCGCCCGTCGCCGCCGATCCGATTTTGCTGCTATCATCCATCGCCGGGGACGGCCGGCCAAAAGTGGCTCCTCTGACCCAGCAAAATCTCTTCAGCAATGTAAGATTAGCTACCGAAAACCTTGGAATAGCTTCGGATGCTTCCATCAGCATTGACCAAACGGATACTGTAATGCTGGGTCTCTTCGGTCTGCATCTGGCTTTGCAGGCGGGCACCGCTTTGTCACTCGCGAAGGAAAGTGAAATTGCGATCAGCGGCAGCGATGGCGATGGCTTTACCCTTTCCCTGCCGGGCGGCGTAGAAACCGAATTCTGGGGAACGGATGAGGCGCAAGTTCTATTGCGTAACGGCCAGCCTTTAGCTGGTGTCGAAACGCGAATCGTTTCCGAAGAAGGCGAACTGTTAGCACCTGGAGAGCACGGCTTCCTCGAAGTTAGAGGCCCATCGGTTTGCGTTGGCTATTTGGATAACTTTGTCGCCAACAAGTCCACTTTCACCGCTGACGCTTGGTTCCGCACTGGGTGCAAAGCGCAATTAAATAAAGACTTCAAAATCGAATTCTCCGCCGCTGCTGGAAAATAGATTAGAGCGCCAATCCCCGCTTGGCATTGCCGCCAGTTTCTATATGATGCGTCGCCAACTCGCTTGATGGAGATGGCATGGAAATTCGCGAAGGCCTTACTTTTGACGACGTCCTGCTCGAACCGGCAGCATCGGATATCCTCCCGGCTGAAACCAACACCCGGACAAGATTAACGCAGACCATCGACCTCGGCATTCCCTTGCTATCGGCCGCCATGGATACTGTTACCGAAGGCCAACTCGCCATCGCCATGGCTCAGGCCGGTGGTATCGGTGTCGTCCACAAAAACCTGCAACCGGAAGATCAGGCCGCGGAAGTCAGGAAAGTCAAAAAGTTTGAATCCGGCATGGTGGTCGATCCCATCACCATCGAACCGGAAGCGACTTTGGCCGACGCCCAGGCCATGATGGACCGCAACAGCTTCTCAGGATTTCCTGTCGTAGAAAACGGTAGCGGACGTTTGGTCGGCATTCTCACCAATCGCGATGTCCGCTTCGCCACCAATCCCGATCAAAAAGTATATGAACTAATGACCCGCCAATCCGATGAGACACCTTTGGTGACTGTCAAGGAAGGTGTGGATCCGGAGGAAGCCAAACGGCTTCTGCACCAGCATCGCATCGAGAAGCTGGTCGTGGTTGATGATAATTATAATTGCACCGGCCTCATTACGGTGAAGGATATGGAAAAGGCGCAAGCCTACCCGGACGCCTGCAAAGATGAAAAAGGTCGCCTGCGCGTGGCGGCGGCAACAGGTGTCGGGGATGCCGGCGCGGCGCGCACGGAACAGCTGCTGGACGCCGAAGTTGACGTTATTGTCGTCGATACGGCCCACGGCCATTCCTCGGGCGTTTTAAGTTTCGTTGAACGCATCAAGAAAATGAGCAACTACACCCAGGTCCTAGCCGGCAATATTGCGACCGTCGAAGGCGCCAAGGCGTTGATAGGTGCGGGTGCCGATGCCGTTAAGGTCGGGATCGGCCCAGGCACTATCTGCACGACGCGCATGATCGCCGGTGTCGGCATGCCCCAGTTCAGCGCCATTCTTGAAGCATCGGAAGTCTGCGGCAAAGCTGATATTCCCGTGGTCGCCGACGGCGGCATAAAATATTCTGGCGACATCGCCAAAGCTATTGCCGCCGGTGCGGACTGCGTCATGATCGGCTCCCTGTTCGCCGGCACCGAAGAAAGCCCCGGCGAGGTGTTTCTCTATCAAGGGCGGTCTTACAAATCCTATCGCGGCATGGGTTCCCTTGGTGCTATGGCGCGGGGCTCCGCCGACCGCTATTTCCAGGAAGAGGTCTCCGACAACTTGAAATATGTACCGGAAGGCGTCGAAGGACGCGTGCCTTTCAAAGGCCCGGTGACCAACGTCATCCATCAGTTGGTAGGTGGTCTCAAGTCATCCATGGGTTACACCGGTAACACCAATATCGGTGACATGCAGAAAAAATGCCGCTTCCGGCGCGTCACGGCAGCGGGATTACGCGAAAGCCATGTTCATGACGTCACCATTACCCGCGAAGCACCCAATTACCGTATTGGGGATTGAGCATTAAGCCATGACCCCGGGTGCGCGGATCGCCGCAACCATTGAAATCCTTGAAAAAATTGAGCGTTCGGGATCGCCGGCGGACGAAGTTGTCTCCGCCTATATGCGAGGCCGGCGCTATATCGGTTCCAAAGACCGCCGCGCCATCAATACCCGGCTTTTTGATAGTTTACGCCGCCGCGCCCGGCTCGATTACCACCTTGAAAAAGAGGGCGGAGAAACTTTGCCGCGTCTCAGAGTTCTGGCCGACCTCTTATTGTCAGAGCAGCTTAGCCTGAATGAAATCGGCGCCTTGTTCGATGGCCAGGGCTATGCGCCCCAACAGCTCGGCGATGGTGAAAAAGAATTGGTTAAAAAGTTATCTGGAAAATTCCTGCTGGACCCGGAAATGCCGGAATGGATTCAAGCTGAAACGCCCGAATGGCTATGGCCGCAATTGTCGGTTCAGTGGGGTGAACGAACCAGCGGTGAGATGGCCGCCCTGAACGATCAAGCCACCATGGACCTGCGCGTCAATACCTTGAAAGCCGACTGCGGTCGGGCACTGGAAGTCCTGAAAAAAGATAACGTCGAGGCCGAGCCGACATCTTATTCACCCATCGGCCTGCGCGTCAAAAAACGTGTAAATCTGCAAGCGACGACAGCCTTTCGCAGCGGCTTTGTTGAAATCCAGGACGAAGGGGCTCAATTGGTCGCCTTGCTGTGTGACGCCATAGCCAATCATAAGTGCGTTGATTTTTGTGCTGGCGGCGGCGGCAAAAGTCTGGCGCTGGCCGCCCAGATGAAGGACGGCGGCCCCCTGTTGGCCTGCGATACCGATCACAACCGCCTGGATCGCATGAAGCCCCGCCTCAAGCGAGCCGGGGCTTCAAACGTCACCCGCCATTATCTGCAAGGCGATGATGAAAGCTGGATTGTCGAAAACGCTAATACAGCAGAGCGCGTCCTGGTCGATATCCCCTGCTCCGGCACCGGGGCCTGGCGGCGCAACCCGGCAGCCAAGTGGCGTCTGACGCCTGAAAAACTGGACGACCTGGTTGAATTGCAGCGCCAGATTTTGACCCAAGCAGCATCGTTAGTGGCGCCGGGCGGACGTCTGATCTACGCCACCTGCTCCGTTCTTCCCCAGGAGAACATTCAGCAAATAGACTGGTTTTTAGAGCAAAACTCGGAATTTACGACACTCCCCATTGCCGATATCTGGCGGCAAACCATCGGCACCAATTGCCCGGTTGAAGGGGTCTATCTGGAGATCACGCCGGCCCGCCACGGCACGGATGGTTTTTTCTCTGCGATCTTGGAGAAAAAAACATGAGCCTGATCCGCCCGGCCACCAAAGATGATATCAAGGACATTGCCGAGGTCTACGTCGAAACCTGGCGGTCGACTTACGCTGGCACCCTGCCCGATAAGGTGTTGATCGAAATGTCGCAGGAAAGGCAAATGATCATGTGGGCGCGCGCTATCGACCGCGCCAGAAACCCCAAAAGCGAGAAGATCTTGGTGGTGGATGAGGCTGACGGGGTTGTCGGCGTCGGCAGCGCCGGCTTCAACCGCAACCGGGAAGGCCCCGCGCGCGACATTGAATACGGTGGCGAAGTTTACACCCTTTACGTCCTGCCTGATTTTCAGAACCAGGGGCTGGGGGAACTCCTCCTCAAGGGCCTCTTCCACGTGCTGGTTTCCCAGGATTATCATTCCGCCGTCATCTGGGTCCTGGCGCTCAATCCGTCCCGGTTCTTCTACGAGGCCATGGGCGGCAAACGCGTCGGTGAGCGAGACGAAAAGCTCTGGGGCACAACGCTGAAAGAATTCGCCTACGGCTGGGATGATTTGAGAGCAGCAGTGGAATAAACAGTGGAGACGGCATCCTTTTTGCTCTCTTTTCTTTGGCGGGCGACTCAGGTATGAGTCCGGCCATGGCAGATCGTATTCTCATTATTGATTTCGGCAGCCAGGTGACCCAATTGATCGCCCGGCGGGTGCGCGAATCCGGTGTCTATTCAGAAATTCATCCATTTAACAGCATCACTGAAGAATCAATCCGAGCTTTCGATCCCAAGGCGATCATTCTGTCGGGTGGTCCTTCTTCAGCGACCGAGGAGGATGCGCCCATGGCCCCCATGGCGGTCTACGAAATGGGCCTTCCGGTTCTGGGTATTTGTTATGGCCAGCAGATCATCGTGGAACAACTGGGCGGTAAGGTCCATCCTTCCGACCACAAGGAATTCGGCCGCGCCATGGTCGATGTCACCGAAGACTGCGCCCTATTCCACGGCTGCTGGGACGTTGGTGATCGCGAACAAGTATGGATGAGCCACGGTGACCGGGCGGAAAGCTTGCCCGACGGCTTCCGCGTTGTTGGGGTCAGCGAAAATGCCCCTTTCGCAGCCATTGCCAACGACGACAAGAAATTTTACGGCGTGCAATTCCACCCGGAAGTCGTGCACACCCCTCACGGCGCCAAGCTGCTGGAGAATTTCACTCACGGTGTCGCTGGCTGCAGCGGTGACTGGACCATGGCCGCCTTCAAGGATCAGGAGATTGCCAAGATACGGGCTCAGGTGGGTGACGGTAAGGTCATCTGTGGGCTGTCGGGCGGTGTCGATTCATCGGTCGTCGCGGTCCTGCTCCACGAAGCGATCGGCGATCAACTTCTCTGCGTTTTCGTCGATACCGGCATGATGCGCAAGGATGAACCGGAAGAAGTGGTCGGCCTGTTCCGCGATCATTACAACATTCCCCTTATCCACCGGGACGCCGCCGATTTGTTCATCGATAAGCTGGAAGACGTATCCGATCCGGAACAAAAGCGTAAAATCATCGGCGCCACTTTCATCGATGTTTTTGAGGAAGAGGCCTCCAAGGCAGGCGGCGCCGATTTTCTAGCCCAGGGCACCCTTTATCCTGATGTTATAGAATCCGTTTCTTTCCTCGGCGGGCCCAGCGTCACCATCAAGTCCCATCACAATGTGGGCGGCTTGCCGGAACGCATGAATATGGATCTAATCGAACCCTTGAGAGAATTATTTAAGGATGAGGTACGAGATTTGGGGCGGGAACTCGGCCTGCCAAACCGCTTCGTCGGCCGCCAACCCTTCCCCGGACCCGGCCTCGCCATCCGGCTCCCCGGCGGCATCACGCGGGAGAAAATCGACATCCTGCAAAAAGCCGACGCCATTTATCTGGAAGAGATACGCACCGCCGGCCACTACGACGCCATCTGGCAGGCCTTCGCGCTACTGCTGCCCGTCCAGACCGTCGGCGTCATGGGCGACGCCCGTACTTACGATTTCGTCTGTGCCCTCCGCGCCGTTACGTCGACGGACGGCATGACGGCTGATTTCTTTCACTTCGACATGGAATTCCTCGGGCGGGTCACCAACCGCATCATCAATGAAGTCCGCGGCATCAACCGGGTGGTCTACGACACGACCAGCAAGCCGCCCGGAACGATAGAGTGGGAGTAAAACGGTAGGTCATATAAACACCTAACCTA
>PBQI01000144.1 GCA_002725625.1 Rhodospirillaceae bacterium
AATCACAAGCCAGTTTAGCGGTTGAAGCCCTCGAAATCGTTTATGAGTTTGTTACCACTTATATTGATCAGTATGGGGGTGAACAGACATACGATCAATCCGACCAAGATAATTATGGTCTTGCAGCGCTTGGGTATCAGGAATCCCTGCAAGGTGTTGTCACAAACGCTGCCGAGGCGTCATCGGTCTCCGACGAAATTTCTCTTGCCACTCAAAACCTGATGTTGAGCGCTGTCCAAACAATCTTCGAAGATGGTTATATCAGTGAAATGCCGACTTCGGCTGCAGATGCTCAGACTTCCGTTCTCGCTGCCATTAGCGAGCTCGGTGCCGATCCAAAAGTCAACTCAATGGCACAATCCTTGCTCTCCGATGCGACTGACTTCGTCAATAACGCTATCCTCAACTACGATACTGCCAAACAGTCGGCTGTATCTGCCGGAGGATTTTCGGCCAATGCTAGCGCACAAGCAGCGGTTGCTTTGGCGGGTGAGCAGGAATTTGCCGAAAAACGCACAATTGCCAACGAAGCTGCAATCAATGAAGCCAAGCAGGCGGTTCTCGGTGCTAAGAATGCGTTGGCTGGATCCAAAGCGGACGCTCTTGATGCTGCCGACGACGCCTTCGCCAACGCCGACACGGCAATTACGGCGGCGAAGACCACGATCGATCAGGCCTACACATATGAGAGAGAAAAAGCCATCGATGACGGTGCGAGTGAAAGCATTATCGAAAATATCGAGGCATATGTCCGTGGTGAGCGGGATGCTCCTCCTACCAATCTAGAAAATATACCCGAATTTTTGATGCCAATGTATGACCTTCTGCAGGCGGTTAATTCTGCAGAGACTAAAGTCAAGGACAAGATTGGTGGAGACGAAACCGTAACGGCCGCTGACGTATCATCGCAATTATCCGAGGTGGTTACGAAGACATCGGCCTTGATCGAAACAACGTCACAGGCATTCTCTGTGTTATTTGAGGGCGCCGTAGAGAAGGATGACGTCTTTTCTCTGACGATAGGCGGAACAGCCGTTTCCTATACGGTTATTTCCGCAGACGTTGATGCAAGTAAATTAGTATCATCACCAATTTCTGTGGTGCGTGATAAATTATTGGAGGCTGTCCAAAACACAAGTGATATCGGTGTTACACCATCCGCGGCATTTTCCGGAAATGAATTGGTTCTCACCGTTCCTGCCGCCTCCGGTGCTATCTCTATCTCCGAAGAGCCGGGCACGGACAAGCTTACGGTTAGCGTGACGGATGAAGGCGATAGCAAAACGGACAGTAATATTGCAAATGCAGGTCTGACTGTCAGCGCCACGGGAATTGAGTCCGCACTTCTCGGTCTGAAGACCAGCCTCACGGCACTTTCAAACGTGACCGGTGCGATTGGGGATGCGGTGGATATTGTCGTTGCCAATGCGAACGCTTCTGAAGTCTATTCTGCAACGGTTGATACCCGAGCTGCAGACATGGCAGCAACCGAAGTTAATGATGAAATCAAGACGGCCATAAACGAGGCCAGTGCCGCCGCCCAAAATGCGCAGGCGCTCGTGAGTTCCACCCAGGGCGAGGCCGATTTAGCGAGAGCCCAGGCAATTTACTCCGAATCGTCGTCGGCGCAGGCTTTGGCCGGCAAGGCGCAATTTGCACAAAGTCTTGCAAAAACTATTCAAGAAGAGGCGCTTAAGATTGCTCAGGAATTGGCAAACGCCCGTCCCGTCGCGGAGGATGACGTCCGTACGGGAAATGATGCGATTGACGAAGACACCTCTGTGGTTATCGACCTTCTCCAAAATGATACCCGTGCGGACGGCGGGGATCTCGTTGGCGCAACGTTACTGTCGGTTGGTGCAGCCACCAACGGTGATGTTGAGATTCTTGCACAGCAGGAGGTAGTTACATTTAGCGGCGCCGGCGCCGGCATAACCTACACTTTGTCGATTGATGGAAACGAGATTTCCTATAGAGGCTTGAGTTACGAAAACGCTGCTGCTGTTGCCAATAAGGTCATTGAGGCCATTAACGGTAACGCCGAAATCAACTCAGCGGTCGTGGCATCATCGGACAGCGACGGTGTCGTCCGGGTTACCGCACTTCAGACGGGTCAGCCGTTTGTCCTCGCTGAGGAAGACGGCAATATTGCCGTTGCCAACGACGTTGCCAACGGTGAGGTTCGGTTCACCCCAAATGACAACTTTAATGGAAACGATAGCTTCACCTACACGGTAGCCAACGATGCCGAAGTGCCGAGCTATAGTTCCGCGACGGTTAGGGTTGAAGTGTCGCCCGTTAACGATGACCCGACTACCGTTGATGACTTTGGAACGGTGGTGTCCAGTGCGGGAACATCCGTGAGGGTACTCAGTAACGATTCCGATATCGACGGTGACACGTTGTCCATCACCGAAGTCACTTTTGAGGGCGTTACGCGATCTATCTCGGAAGAGGGGGAGACAACTATAACCGGGGCGACAACCGGCAGCCAAATTGTAGTCAATCCAACAAGTGGACGAATAAATTTTATCCCGGACAGTGATTGGTACAAGGGTCTTGCAGACGGAACGGTCGAGCAGAAAATAGTCACTTATAAAGCGCAAGACCCGAGCGGTGCCGAAGCAGATCCACCCGTAGCGATTCCGGCAACTTTGACGCTTACAGTCCAGGGAGTTAACGATGCTCCAGAAGTGACATCTTCGGCGATCACCTTTAATGGAACAGAGGATAATATTGACTCCGAGACGGAACAACCGATCCCCGTAACGGGAGACCTGAGTGATTTCGCGTCTGATCCGGATTCTGGAGCCAGCCTCACTTATTCCATTGCAGCCGGTGGTGATCCTGAGAACGGCAGTCTGACTTTGGGCAATGATGGCACATTCTCCTATTTGCCCAATGATGATTATTACGGTGCCGACAGCTTTATTTTCAGGGTTGTGGACGATAAAGGCGTTGCGGCAACCAAGTCGGTGACAATTGATATTGCCTCCGTCAACGATGCGCCCGATGTCGTAAATGAGGCTGTCGCGCTTGCGGCCAATAAGTCTGTCGTTTTGCGTATCTTGGATAATGACTCTGACAAAGAAGGCCAGGATATTTCTCTCAAATTGGGAAGCGTGTCTTTTGACGGCCCCGCTGGTGCTGTTACTGCCGTGCAAAATGACGATGGAACAATCACCATCACACCAGATCCCGACCACGCATTATTTGTTGATCTGGGTAAAGGTCAAGCTGCCGCCAGCCAGACGATTTCCTATGTTGTCCAAGATACAGAGGGTGGCGAAACCACGGGTCAAGTCGATCTCTCCGTTCTTGGGGTTGAAGGCCCTCCAGTAGCAGGTGATGACACGGCAAATGTTACCGAGGGTGGAAATGTCGTAATCGACGTCCTGGCCAATGATAGCGATAAAGATGGCGATACCCTCAGGGTGCTGACACCGAATGCCGGTCAATACGGAACGACAGTCCTCAACGAGGATGGGACAGTGACATATACGGCTTCAGCGTCGACGCTCGAAAGCCTGGCCGTTGGCGATAGCCTCAATGATACGTTCTCCTATTCTGTTACCGATGGAACAAACTTCACGGAGGCATCTGTCACGGTCACCATTGCCGGCGAAAATGATATCCCCTTATCGACCGCCGACGTCGCGAGAGCCCGTGAGAATGGGGATAACGCGCTCATTGATATTTTGTACAATGACCGGGATCTCGACGCCGGTGATACTCTCAGCTTGTATATGCCTGAGTTGGTTACAGACAAGGGCGCGATGCTTACAACCGTTGCGGCGGACCGGATCGTCTTGGGGGGCACCCTTGAAACGGGTGATACTTATGCGGTTACGGTGACGATCTCCGACGAAGCTACCACGTTGACCCACACGGTTACGGATGCAGACACCGAAATAGCAGATGTAGAGCTGGGCCTGATCGAGTTGATCAATACCCACGAAACCGTCTCCGGATTGCTGCTGGCATCGAGCGGTCCCGCCAATGGCGTTCTTCTGATCAGTGCAAAGAATTCCGATACGTCGTTTTCGACAGCTGTGGCGGCGGCCAACACCGCAAGCGGTGATTTTGATGACGCTTCTGCAACGGCGACCAGAACGACGGTCGTGGCCTACGATCCTGTTACAGTGCAGGTCACTCAGGTTGATTTGAGCCAGTGGACTGCTGAGGATATCGTTCCTGAAGGTGTTTACTCGATTTCAGTTGGCGATAATTCGGCAACGGTAGAAGTTCCTTCCGTATCCTCCTTCACCTTGGGGGCGGCTGGTACATCAGTTCCGGTGCCGCCAATGAGCGTGTCGGAGCTTGTTTCGGCCCTTGGACAAGCCATTAACGCCAGTGCTTTGAGAACAGACATCGTTGCAAGTGCGAATGACACGGCTCTTACGCTGAAAGGCGCTGATCTCACGGCCTTTACGGCGAATGTTCTCCTTGATGGCGCTCCTCTAAACCAAACTGAAGGCCATCCCATTGCATCTGTGACGGTGTCGGGCCCAGATGCGTTCGACGCCATGACCACCGGTGACAAGAAAGTAGATACTTTTTCCTACAAAGCCCTTGATACCGCAAACGAGAGTGACCACAGCGCTATAGAAACCACGCGAGTCAATATCACGGTCAGTGGCGCCAATGACCGTCCCAATGCCGTCTCCGAGACGTCGGCGGTCGATGTCGTTGAGGATGGACAGCCCGTTGCCATAGACGTTCTGGCAAATGACACAGATGCTGACGAGGATGATACATATGCGACATTGATCGTCAACTCGGCCACTTCGGAAAAGGGTGCCAATGTTACAATTGAGAATGGGAAAGTCGTTTATGATCCAAATGATGTAGAAGCCTTTCAATCGCTGGGTGTGGGAGAAACGACAACAGATACGGTCACCTACACCATCCGTGATGCCATCGGCGCCGTGTCAAACGAAGCTACGGTTACCATGACCGTCACCGGTACAAACGATATCCCGGTTGCCAGTGCCGAGAAATTTTCTGCTTTCAAAGGGAGTGCTTTTAGCGTCGATGATGCAGCCTCGGGCTTGCTCGCCAATGACACCGATCCTGACACAAGTGACCAGGATAGCCTTGAGGTCGTCGCGGGCGAAATTGTGAGCCCAACAACCGGAGTGACGGTAACGATCAATAGTGATGGCACTTTTGAATATGACCCTATCGACCCGGAGACTGGAAAGCCGCTGCCTGCCTTTGATGGACTGGGTAATAACCAAACACTAATTGACACCTTCCAATACACGGTCATTGATCCGCAAGGTGCAGAGGCAGTTTCAACAGCCATTGTTGAGGTTACGGGTACACTTCCAAGCGAGGAGAGACAACTTAGTGGTGACGAAGAAGAACCAATTACCCTGGATGCCGTTGTTCAAGAAGTAATCAAAGGTACTCTCGGAAATAACGACGTCGAACTTTCCGGCAAAGCCATAGCCGGTGATGTCTTCGACGGCGGAGATGGTTCGGATACCCTAATACTGGATGACAGCGGCAACGAAATTGCCATTGAGAATACTGAGACCGTCACCGGCGGAGCGGGCGATGACGATATAGAGATTAGAAGCCCGGGTACAGGCGGCGTCGCGGTTTCATCAGGTGGTGGAACCGACAAGGTTAGCCTTGATGCCGGATTCACGGTTAATTCAGCTACGCTGAGCGGTGATGACCTTGTTGTTTCGGCGGACTATGTGGATCCAGACGATACAGCCGCAGAGAGCGAGGCCGTTACTGTCACGCTCTCAGATCACGCCACCTCACCTTTCAGTTCAATCGAGTTTGACGTTGATGGTGACGGTACTGTGGATAGCGATAGTGAAGTCTTCTCAATCGCTACGGGCGGAGACGCCTCTGCGTCAACGGATGACGCGCTCGTTGTAGGTTCTGCCGGTGATGATACCCTGGTAGGGGGCGGCAATAATGATCTGCTGATTGGTGGTGCCGGTGACGATGACGTCGATGGCGGTGCTGGCGATGACATCATTCAGATTGGTGCAGGAAGCGATACCATCGATGGCGGAGAAGGTACCGATACCCTCTCTCTATCATCCCTCGATAGCGGCGCAACCGTTGATCTAGCCGAAGGAAAAGCAACCGTTGGCTCTGATGAGGACACCATTATCAGGGATGACGGAATTTCTACTATTGAAAATGTCTCAGGCGGTGATTTTGCTGACACCATAACCGGCGATAGCGGCGCGAACGTAATCGATGGCGGCGGCGCGGGTGATGTTATTGATGCTGGCGGTGGAAATGATCTCGTCGTCGGCGGAGATGGTTCGGATAGATTGGAGGGCGGTTCCGGTGACGATGTTATCTATGGTGATGCCATCTCTGTCACCGAGGTTTCGGGGGAAACTCCCTCAGGTCTCGCCATTGCTCAGTCACTGGAACTCATCGGTATGCCGGCGGCAGAATTTGGTGATGTTAAAATCCTGTCTGATAAGGAAGTTCGTGGATTTGAGAGCGATGATCTGCCGTCTGGGCCGACGACGTCGATGGTTCCAGACGATGCCGGCTTCGAAAATCAGTGGTATCTCGATAACCCCAATGCGGCTCTCGGGGGCATTGATATTGATATTACTTCCATATGGGATGAGTATTCAGGGGCCGGTATCACTCTTGGAATTATTGATGATGGTATCGACTACCTGCATCCGGATATTGCCGGAAACTACAATCTTGACATTGACTACGACGCTTTAGACGGCGTTCTGGGGCTCGGTTCCGGGGACCCGATATCCGACGGCTTGGACGACTTCCACGGAACTGCCGTGGCAGGTGTCATGGCGGGATCTTTGGGTGAGGGTGACATTGTTGGTGTTGCCCATGAAGCATCCCTCGCCATGTTTAGGATGGGCTTTGGCTTTGAGGCTAGTGCCAGCCAAACGGAGGCCGCTCTCCAACAAATGGTTAATGTCGATGTTGTCAACAGCAGTTGGACTTACGGAGAGGCATTCACAGATAATAAGAATGAACTCAAGTCTGCCGAATTCTTTGAGGCAATAACTGAAGCTGTTGAGGTTGGCCGAGAGGGATTGGGTACGACCATTGTTTTCGCAGCGGGCAACTATGGAGAGATTGGTGACAGCAGTGACTACCACAGTTTCTCAAATACCCACGAGACCATTTCCGTCGGATCGGTTGGCCAATTCGGCAGTGCATCATCCTTCACATCTGCTGGTTCATCCGTTTTAATCTCTGCACCTGGAGAGAGTATCCTGACGACTGATCTTTCGGGCGCGGCAGGTTTCTCTGTTGGTG
>PBQI01000145.1 GCA_002725625.1 Rhodospirillaceae bacterium
ATCTCTACCGCCGCAGACACAAGGCTTAGCCGTTATCTAAAGAGGGTTGTGGCTGTTTCAGATCAAGTACTCACCATCTTTACATATCATCTCGCTGTCGAGATATATAGTGGCGTTGAGTAATATGGCGTCGAAATGGGATTTGCCGCCTTGTTTCCCTCCATGGTAGATATTATTTCCGCCCGAAAATAGCGCCGCTCCATAAGTGATCAGATCCTCCCAATCATGACCTGTGGTCACGGCCGTTTTGGATAGTCCGCCACCCATATGGGAATGGCTGTAGATTTCCGGTTCGTCAAACGAGTCTAGCCAGCGTTGCCATTGTTGGGCCTGTGGGCCTCCATTAATCTCTCTGATTTTCCCATTTTCCCAGGTCACTGTCACCGGCTCTCTCAAGATCCCAGTTGGGTACAGGCTAGCGTCGAAAACAGTTACACCATTCATAGTACCGTCCCTAGCTGCAGTACTCCACATCCCACCGGGAAAATAGTCTTCCGTGCCGGGTTCTGTTGCCTGCGAGTCGTCGTAGGTCACCGTGACTGGTTGGATGAGCTGCGCCATTACATCGGTTCCACGCTTGGAGGTCACACGAATTTCAGTCGCCTCCTTGACAGCATCCGTGATGCTCTTCCCTAACTTGGACATTCCCTGTAAATCTTCCTCTAAAATAAGCGGTCTTTGATAGTCCATATTACCGTTCATGTACAAAATTCGTAACCGGGATCTGTCAGAGTTACGTATTGCCTGGGTAAGAGCTACAAGTTCAGAACGGTAATCGATTACGACGTCGCTCCCTGCTACTAGTCTCCACAAACGTTCGGATGGCTCTTCCCAGCTGAGATAACCATGTGGCAAAGGTTTTCTCCAGGGTACAATCGTGGTAATTACATGTGCTCCCATCCATTCCGCCATGGTAGTCATAGCCTGAACGAGATTTGATTCTGATCGGCTATCGGCAATTATCAGTGCGCGCTCTTTAGGTTTGAGAGCAACACATTCCTCCAGCACTCGTTTTGCAACTGCAATAAAATTCATAGCGTTTACCTCGTTTGTAGAACTTGTATCAGACTATTCTTTCTAGAACCCATGCCTTTCTTTTAAGGGCATCAAGTCTATTAATTCGTAAGAGATGAAGTCCTCCAAATTCTTGAATGGCAAAAGATGCTGATGCCGTTGCACATGCAGCTGCGTCTGCTATATTGTCCCCTTGGGAAAGAGCAGCGGCGAACCCTGCACAAAATGCGTCTCCTGCTCCCGTAACATCTATTGCGGTTGTAGGATAGATTGGCACGCGATAGAATTTATCCTCTTCCTTGTCATAAAGCAAGCATCCACGTTCACCAAGCTTGACCCCTGCCACCTTTGGCCCACGCTCAGCCAGCCGCTTTAGAGTGTCCCGCTTGAAGTCGCCATAGCGCGCGCAAAGGTCCTCCTCGCTTGGAAGGAAGAAGTTGGTGTTAGCTAGTAAATCATCAAATACAGATTCATCGCATGTTGTCATCAAATCATAGTGTGGATCAAGGAGAACAGCTCCATCAGTCTTCTTGCTTAGGTGGTGTAACAGTTCTATCTGACAAACAGGAACAATCGGGGCAAGGTGAAATACATTTGCCGAATGGAAGAGGCGCGGGATGTCTGCTGGTTGTGGGCTCAAATCTTCTTGGTGTTGGCAGACAATTTGAAGATAGCGGTCGAATGAATTACCGTCGACTAACTGTATTTGGGAAGCTTCAAGGTGACGTGAGAAATATCTCCTAGTTCCCGCGTCTTCATACAGCACCCATGTTCGTAGAGGTTCCTGTGTTGCCATACACCAGCCATCAAGACTGATGGCAGCTTGTTCGAATTGGTGTCGAACTCTGTCTGGATACCCATGACCAACACGGGTGACAATCCCTACGGAGTCCGTCCAAATCCTGGTCGCCACAACGCTATAAAGAGCGCCACCTCCAGGGACTGCCATATGGATTCTTCCATTTGGCAAGACAGTGTCATCAATGGTCAAATTACCCAGAGAGACCACCGATGGTGCGTTAGATGCCACCCTCGATTACTCCATAGCCAAGAGCTCTCATGATGAGTCCAATAATCAGGAACAAGATAATTGCTGCTATGGAAATACGATCCAGGCGATGCCAGCTAAGCTCGTGCAGCGAAGTTCGAGTATTGTAACAACCAAATCCCTTCGACTCTAAAGAAATGCTGAGTGTTTGTATCAGTAGAAACATTCTTGAGAATAGTGGCGAGAACACTGGAACGTATTTGCGCAATTTAGCTATTATGCTACCTTGCTGGAGATCTAGTCCCCGAGATGTTTGTGCCTCAATGATGGTTCTAGCCTCCCAATTGATATAAGGCACAAAGCGAATCATTAGAGAAAGACCAATTCCGAACTTGTGCGGCAATCCGAGTTTTGTGAGAGATAGGGGCAGGATTTGCGGTGATGTGGTCATGAACCATATTGCGCCCGCTGCTACCATCCCTGCCACCCGCAATCCCATCGCCAATCCGAAGCCGATTCCACCAGTTGTCCAGTCGGTTCCCATGAAGGTAAACAATTCTTTCCCTTGGTGGACGTGACGAGGCCAGAAGATCATGCTAGTTATTGAGGCGAAGGCAACAAAGCTGGCGATTACGATGAAGGCTCGAGCACGGATTTGAGCTATAGCCGCGATGGTCATCACATACAACATGATGACAGCTTGGTAAGCCGGATGGGTGAAGTAGAAAACCCCGGCATTGATTGAAAGCATCCAAAAAAGTTTCGTGCGCGGGTCTAGGCGGTGAACAAACGTATCAGCTTCTTGATAGAGACTTGCACCGACAGGCATTAGGCACCTCGTTTGTATGATCTGTTTACCCAATCAGCGAATTGATCCACCGTTGCCATCTCAGGGAGATCCCAGAAAGCGTCACATTCTCTAACGAGTCTATAAACAGGAGTTGCTACACCTAGAACATTTTCCAGAAGTGCGGCTTGCGTGAAAAGAGCTGTTGGTTGTCCGTCGAAGACCACTCCGCCGTCTTTGAATACTACTGCCCTCTGAGCGTACTCGGCAACAATCTTAAGGTCGTGTGTGATGATCAAGATTGTGTGCCCTACCTCATTCAATTTTCGGATGAGCTGCATAATTGACTGGGACCCACGTAGATCCATGCCAGTGGTGGGCTCATCTATAAGCATAATTTTGGGGCGCATAGCAAGGATTGACGCCACTGCGATTTTCTGGCGAATTCCCTTGCTGAGCAGAAATGGATATTCGTTAGCATGTTCACTCAAGCCTACTAGATCCAATACTTCAAGGACGCGTCGCTCCACTTCGTCCTTTGGAACACCTAGATTCAATGGTCCAAATTTCAGTTCCTTAGAGACTGAATCAGCGAAGATCTGATGATCAGGATTTTGATAGCAGTATCCTACCCAGGATGCCAATTCGGCTGTCTTTTTGCCTATGATATCCTCGCCTTCGATGCGGATGGTTCCAGAATCTGGTTGGAGTATTCCGTTTAGCATCTTGGCGAAAGTTGTCTTTCCAGCTCCGTTAGCGCCTAAGAGAGCCACAAACTCACCCTCGTCAACCGTTAGCGAGACATCGGTAAGAACCTCAGGACCGTCCTCGTAACTAAATCGAATGTTTCGGGCCTCAACGACCGGCATCTTTGGTATCCTTGGGACGGTGAAGTTTGTAGAGTATGCTATGAAGGACTTCTTGGGCGTCATTAGGTGTGGAAAAGAAGGGCAACTCTTCTATAGGGAGATTCATTTCTGCAAGGCGTAAGTGCAATCCAAATAGGTCTGGAGTCCTCTCGAGAGCATTCTCGCCGAATACTCTAGGACTACGTAGAAATTGTTCTGGATTAGCGTTCTCGACAATCTTTCCTTCGTCAACTGCGATCAGTCGATCGGAATACTCTACTAGATAATCCATTTCGTGTTCGACCATGATAATCGTCATATCCCTTCTTTCCCGCAAGTCGGATATGATGCGGAAAACCTCCCACTTACCTATGGGGTCAAGTTCTGAGGTGGGTTCATCTAGGATTAGGATTTTTGGGCGAATGACCAAGCTCGAAGCGATTGCCAGTCTTTGCTTCTGGCCTCCTGAGAGGGCGTGCGTTTCTCTCTGTTCGTAACCTTCTAGCCCTACTAACTTCAGGGTTTCTGGAAACCTACTTCGCATCTCATTAGGATCGATGAGAAGGTTCTCCATCCCATATGCCATGTCGTCTTCTACAGTAAGGCCGACGATCTGCGCCTCGGCATCTTGTTGTACAAGTCCCATAACCTGTGTAAGTTTTGCGGGAACTTGGCCGCTTATATCTTCACCGAAGATCTTGACCGTTCCTTTCATCTTTCCGGGTACAGTGTATGGTATTATGCCCCGGATTGCGAGAGCGAGAGTCGTTTTCCCAGCCCCGGAAGGACCGCAGATACCTACGAACTCACCTCGACGCACCTCAAGCGATATGTCTTGAAGAACAGGTCCATCACTGTTTGGATAAGCGAAGGATACCGAATCCATCTTGATGGCTAGCTCGGTCATGTCTATGTTACTGAACCTCGGGCTACTGCCCATATATTAGCAGGTCCTAAAGTACCATACTCGGTGAGGTAAGCTGTTACAAGATTACCAGGCACAATTTCAATCGCAGGGTAGCTAGTGTCGATCCTTGCATTTTCGGAATGAACAAGACTTGTTGTCAACAATGTCCTCATATCTTTCTTCACTTGAATATTGTCAGGTGCATGGTCTCTGTTGGGGGAGGCTTTGACAGATTCGGTAGCTGGGAGGAAGGGGATCTCGAAGTGTTTTGCGTGAATAGCTACTCCCAGAGTACCCACAGTATTGCTGAAGGACCCGTCTAGAAAGACGGTCTCTACACCTACCAGCACCCCATCACAATCTTGTATGGCCTGCGCAATGGCCGCATCGGGGATGTACCTGACCTTGCACCCCATCTTGGAGGCCTCTTCTACGATAGGTCTACCTCCATCTGCGGTCCGGCTTTCAGAAGCAACCAGCTCCAGTTTACATTCTTGACGCAGCAATTCGCGCGTAATACTCATGACAGTACTACTGTAATCATATAAGAGCAGCCGTCGAGCGCCGGCAAGATACTTGGCAGCATGGTCAATGAGTGCTTTGATCCTGACGATTCTCTCCTCTTGCAATTGTTGTGCGCAAGTCAGGAGCACCCTGCGTACATTGGCCATGGTCTCATTCTCTATTCCAGTAAGATTGCGGTGGCATGGTCTAAAGCAGTTATCTACAGCTGCCGTGTACTGGCCACGAGTATGCTCAAAGTAATCAAGTAAAGCAACCCCTTGGCTAATGAGCTCTCTTCCAGAATTCGCAGCGGTTTCCTCTGACAAGGTTTTAAGAGCTTCTGCAAAAAGATTGATCACCACACTGGTGCCCAGTGGACTCGAATTGGCGATCTCATGCAATATGCGTTTGGTTCCCTCTGGCAGTTTATAGCGTTCGCAGATATCAGAATGTGACACGTTTGGTTGCGTCATATCCTTGGTCGTCCAGTGTTCAGCTTATGCTGCTGCGGTCAGTTGAGCCGGTTTCCAATAGCTGTTCCACCGCTTGTAGATCGAAACTGGCCCCTTGAGAACCCCGTCCTCCACAAACCATGGCGGCGACGGCTGTTCCTATCCTGCTGGCATCCTCGAGAGAGAGATCTCGGCACAGACCAAACAGAGTGCCCGCCACCACGCCATCCCCGGCTCCGATACTGTCAGCAACAGGCAAATCGAAAGCCGGTACAATCGCCATGCTCTTCTCTGAGGCGCATACTAATCCACGCTCTCCATCCTTGACTATTACATCTGATGGTCCCATGCGAAGTAGAGCGGTGGCGGCCTCGACACTATCACTGGTCTGAGTGATCTTTGTTGCTTCATACGTGTTGCCAAACACCACATGTGCACTCCCGATTAGATTACTAGCGCGTTGTGTTTGGTTGTCGCAGAGCGCATGCGAGAGATCTATCGAAAGCAGAGCACCCGAGTCCTGTACGGTTTTCACCCATTTGTCTGCAGCCTTAATCTGTCCTATGGTGCCTAGTGCACCCAGGGTGAAGGCATCAATGTGGGCATATTGTGCCCTTGGCAACAGATGATGTGGAGAAACCTCAGTGGGCGTAAACGCCAACCCATTTCTATCCGAGACCAACACGCTATATTCTCCATTGGCATTGGTTATTAGGATCACCTGCGGAGCGTCAGACCGCGCTTCCGTTATCAGGTGGCTTGTCTCAAGACCGACATCGATTAACGTATCGGTGATTATAGAATGTATGGACAGCGGAACTTTAGAGAAGAACGCCACCTTCACACCTAATGAGTGTGCGTAGGTAGCTACATTCAGACCGTTCCCACCCGTGCCAGTCCAGTAGCCATCAACCTCGATTTCTTTGTGGCTTTGAATTTTAGGGAAGTGCTTCATTCCCACAATGTTTTCAAGACAACTAACTCCAATGACAATCAGGTCATAAGGTAGACTACTATCACTTATCACATTTCACGCCCTGCTGACTGTATAAGGAGTTACTAGATACTATGATGCCTTTGAGGGCATCATAGTATCTCCTTTCTCAAGAGCGAAACAGCTATTCAGCTCTGAGAGGCAGTGGATTCACAATCAGGTAATCTCGGGGGATTCGGCCGCTGTGTCAACTCGATCTCGCCAATAGAGACCCCAAGCTTGCACTCTTGGGAAGAGGGGCACGAGTAGCGCAGGCGCGATTACTAGCGCCGTGAGACCATGGTTCCACATGATGGTTGGAATGAGAATCCCGAAGGCTGCTTCCGGAGCCATAAGCTTGAAGAATCCAAGCGTGTTGGCTATTAGTAAGGAAAAGATCACAGGTGCTAGTATCGCGGCGATACCATAATATCTCAACGCACTGTTCATGTTTCGAAACGAAGGGTCTCTTACCATCTTGTATGGTAGCCAGCATAAAGCCAACCATGTGAACAGAAATCCTCCCAAGCTGCTAACTCCAAACCAACCTCCCACGAGATCTTGGAAAGGCATGGAAAACGCAGCGCCTACCATACCGGGCACGCCAAACAGCACTGAGAATATTGGTGCCAAGGCTTTAGATGGGCTAATACCGGACACCCCTGGGATCAAGACGATCTGCAACGGTTGCAAAGCGACGGAGATCGCTCCGACAATCGCTGCTGTTGACACGGATCTAGCATCCCATCTAACTAGGTTAGGAACTAGGCTGAACCCTTTGGTTGTACGACCTCCAATTTCTATCACCATGGTCACCACGGCGACCACAGCTGCAATAAGGAGTAGCACCTGCTGAATGTCAAAGAGGCTTCCTTGGCCAAGAAAATTAAATTGTTCGATATTCATCTTAAGTTCTCCTTTTTGCTTTATCCTAATTAGCCTATAGTTAAGTTATCCTGTGAACCACTTGCAACCACATTTAACTACTAATACTATCTAATAATACAACATGAGACGGGCGGTTGTCAACCACCGACATCAGTTTATTAAGATAACCGCGTTATGGTTCCGTTAAAGATCATCGCCCCGGACGTTAGCGCGGCGCGGGGCGTTTCTTTATTTTACCACCAGTCAGCGCCAGCGCGTCTTTCTTTTCTCTCAAAAAAAAACTTTTTTGTACATGAGCAACGTACAGTCGGCCTTGCTGACATCCGCCCCGCTTCAAATAGGAGCGGGTTTTTCGTTTTGTGTAGGCAATGCTTGCCGAGACGCTGGGGGCGGGTGTATAGTGTAGGTATGGCAAAACCATACAATTTATAGGTACTCCTTTTGGAAGGGGATTGATTGTGTGTGGAATCGCGGGAATCATGTATAAGGGGTCTGATAGCCGATTTGAACTGGGCAAAGATCTAATTCAAATGTTGGCAGGTTGCCAGCATCGCGGGAAAGACTCAAGCGGGTTCGCCCTTTACGATGCCCCAGCCGAGGGTCAGCTGCGTTTCCGCTTTTCGCAGGGGTAGTTGCGGAAGCCAAGCAAACGATTAACGATGTAAAGAACGTGTTGAAAGACCTAAATGCTGAAATCGTATCCGAAGAGGCCGTAGGGAGTACATACAGGATGATAGTAACATTTGACGGTCCCATCCAGAAGTTCTCCTATGCTGTGGAACATGCCGCAACAGTGTTATCCATTGGTACGAGCCTCGACATCATCAAAGATATCGGGACCGCCGAAGAAGTAGACGAACGCTATGATGTCCAGAGTCGTAAGGGAACCCACGGCGTCGGCCATGTGCGCATGGCAACAGAGTCCGACGTAACGCCCGAAGCCGCGCACCCCTTTTGGGCAACCGGTTTTGCAGACATCGCAATCGTTCACAATGGTCAGATTACCAACTACTGGAAAATGCGCCGACGCTTGGGGCAACAAGGCTTCGAATTCCGGACCGAAAACGACAGTGAATTAATCGCCGTATTTTTGGCCGAAAAACTCTCAAAATCTGTTCCGTTACTGAGGGCTCTCGAATATTCTATCGACGAACTGGATGGGAGTTTTTCTTTCTTAGTCTCAACAAAGGACGAAATCGGCTACGCAAAAGATCGTTTGGCAGTCAAACCGATGGTCCTGTACGAGACCGCCGACCTCGTCGCGATTGCATCGGAAGAGGTTTCGCTGAATCGGCTCTTCCCTGGAAAAATGTTGGACACAAATGAACCACTCCCGGGAACTTTTAAAACATGGTCGAAATCGATCTAGCTGGAATTCCAGTACGCGAGGCCAACAAATTGATCAAGGAGTCCGGTGCACGCGGCGAAAATGTAGAGATCGTTAACCCGGATGCCCGACACCATATTGGGGTGGGCCTAATTGAAGACATTACCGTGCGTGTGCACGGTTCCGCTGGCTATTTCTGCGCGGGACTAACCGACGGTCCCCACTTCGAGGTTGACGGTAATGTTGGCTGGGGGGTAGCGGATAACATGTACAAAGGGTCGGTCGTCGTCAACGGGAGTGCGAGCGCAATTCCGGGACTAGCCATCCGCGGCGCTGAAGTAGTCATTCGGGGTAATATGGGTTCGCGCGCGGGGCAAGTAATGAAGTCAGGAACGCTCTGCTGCGCCGGAAACGCCAATTTCATGGCCGGATACATGATGTATGGCGGTCGCATCATTATACTAGGAGATTCCGGCGAACAGGTTGGCCAGAACATGACCGGTGGTGAAATATTTGTTGCCGGAAAAGTTCAGTCTCTCGGAGCGGA
>PBQI01000146.1 GCA_002725625.1 Rhodospirillaceae bacterium
CGATATCCGGCAGCCCCTCTGAACCTTCAAGTTTCTCAATATATCAGCATAATTGCGTTTCTAACGATATTGGCAAGAAAACCCAAAATTTAATTTGAAAATTTCTCGGAGGTTTTATTGAAAGCCGCACGCCCTTTTTAGGCGTGATTAAATCAGTCCTAGTTCCCGCAATTCTGCCGCCATTTCCGGCGGCAGATCGGAGCTGTCCGATTGGGCCGTGTCCAGGTCAGGAGGCGCATCTTCCACCCTAAAGTATCGCCAACCCTGAAACGCTCTTTGGCGTTGCGGCTCAACTTGGATGTGGGTCGGGTCCAACTCAATGGCGCAATAATCACGGCCCTCAGCATTTGTCTGTTGATGAAGACCGAGAATCGGCTGCCGGACCCGAATTAGACGTTTTACCACCCAGTAAATAGAACCACCATCCGCCAATTCATCTGAACGGCGCGGTATATTGCGCGTATAAGTAAATAGAGCCCCTTCACCGCCGTTATTCTCGGCTTTGACCCGTTCCGACTGTATTTCCCTGAGATGCGCAATACTTTCTACCCGTACTGCCATGCGCAACAAATGAACTGTCATGTTATCGTAATATCCTGCTTTCTTTGCCTATACATGATGCCAATTAACTGAATAGGAAATATCACTTAAGCAGGAACCTGTCGATTGGTCATACCAAATTTCAGGTCAGTCACGGCTCGCTTTTCTTTGCGGTGCCCGATATTCATAGTCTTCGGTTCTACGTTCTGCGCCATCGACCATCATTTAGCTGCACCGACAGTCCAGGCCGAAAAACCTCTGCTTCGACAAATGGTCTGGATTTTCGATAATCGAACGCAGGCGGTAAAAAACAAATTTCCCGGAATTTGGTTTAGCGAAATACTCAGATACCCCGCTGTCCCGCGCCGCCAAGATTTCCCTGACTTCAGTATAGGCGGATACCATGATGATTAGGGCTAACCGGTCAGCCGGCGTTTAGCCACGTCGGTTCGTCTCGATTAAATCCAGCCCGTTTATCGGTTCCATCATATAATCAGTAAAAATGACATTCGGGATCGCGAATTGGAGTTCTTCAATGGCTTCTCGGCCATTGTTCACCTCACCGACCCGGCCAACACCAAATTCTTTCAGGATGCCACGCAAGATTTGCCGCATCGGTGCGTAATCGCCGACGACGAGAGCGGACAAGTTTCTGAAGTTTTACGAAGGACTCATCAGGTGTTAATGTTTACGTATGTCCAGGTAACCTCCGATTTTATCGGGCACCTCAATTTATCGGCTCGATTAACGAAATTACCCAGTAGAAATGTGCTTATTTTAGGGTAGGATAGATCACCAGTTTACAGCTTGGTGACATAAACGAAGCTACCTGACTACCATAACTGAATTGTTGGCTTGTTCCAGCACCCTGAAGGAAACGCTACCCATAAAAAATCGCTTTAATCCGGTTTTTCCCGTATCCCCAACAGCGATGATCGAATACTCCGATCCGGCATCGACAATTTCCTCAATCGGATTGCCAACCCGCACGAATGTCTCTTTCGGCTCGATCCCTATTTTCGCCAGCGCTACAACAGCTTCATCAACATTGTTTCTGGCTTCATCCTCACTCTCAACATCCAGCGCCACCGACATCACGGAGACCTGTGAATCGGTCCGGAGCGAAAATTCTCCGGCCTTGACGATCATTTCCCTTGAGTGTTCGGACCCATCCGTGCACATCAAGTATCCTTTTCCCCGTTCCAGATCGCGGGTAATGAGGACTGAACACGGTGCATGGCTCGCGACTTTTTCGGCTACGGCCGGATCCCAAAACGCCTTCGTCCAGCCGCCCCAGCGACCAGACGTCCCCATGATGATCATGTTATAGGGGCCCAACTCATATTGGTCGAGTATCCCGGCGGCGACTGTCGAAGCAGTCTTGAGCTTCAAGACGATGACTTTGCCATCTTTATTCTTGTATTCTGTTTTATTGTCACCAAGCGGATCACCTTTGATTTCGGTGTGCGTCGTTTTTTCATCCCAGTCATCGCCCAAATTTCCTGAATCCTTAAGAAACTCCAAGCCTTTTTTGAGGTATTGAATACCAGGTAATTCCAACCCCCACTTCAGCATGTTTTCCCGGGCGACCCGGACCTGAAGTCCACCAGTCCTCAACCCTTGATCGATGGGCCGAACGTACAAAAGAATAATATCGGCATCCCGGCGGGCGCCGCACTCAGAAGCGTAATTCAAGCCGCGGTACGATTCCTCGGAACCGTCAACACAGACCAATATCCGGAATCTTTTCAGGCGCTCATCATGAATTTTTTCTAGGTCGACATCGATATCGGCCATTCAATCCCTCCCAAAGTACCTTGCTAACTTTATAAATTTTTTACGTTAACGCCTATACACCGAGAAGAGGCCAATAAATTGCCGCCGCTCCCAACATCAGTATGGTCGAGGCTAACGCCATTTTCCAGCCGACTACAAGAAAATCCGTCGTCTTAAGATAGCCAGACGCATAGACAATTGTACAGGCCGGAGTTCCGACCACGGTCAAATAGGCAAACGCTGAGGAAATGGCCGTTATGAATCCAATGATTATCGGGCTTTCCTCGGCGACTATGGCCACTTTTAGAACGATGGGACCAAGCACGGCAACAGCAGCACCGTTGGACATCATATTGGTTACCGCCGTCGTTAACGCTGATACGGCCACCCAAAGGCCAAATCCGTCGTTGCCTCCAATCGGTTGGAGAACATCAAGGAAATGTTCCGCAACCCAAATGGCAGCGCCCGTTTCCTTCATTTCAATGCCCAGGGATATGGCAGCTCCATAAAGGAGAACGACACCCCAGTTCACCCCGGAATTGATATCCTCCCACCGTACCAAACCGGCGATCAGAAACGCCGTAGCGCCAAACAATGCAATGGTCCCCATACCGACGCTGTCCGAGGCAAATACCCAGCCGATTAAGATCGCCAGGAAAAGGACAACGGACATCCAGTCGCCATAGGACATGGGACCTTCGTCCTCGACTTGTTTGCGAAGCCGAACAACGGCGCGGGACAGATCACGATACTCGGGTCTAAAGGTGGTAAACAGAATTAACGTCACGAACGGCAATTGAATCAGGAACATCGGATAGGCGAACGACATCCAACGCACGTAATCAATTAAAAATTTATAGCTTTCCGGATTGCTTGGATCGTAAAAAAATTCTTTCCAATAGCCGATCATAATGGCATTTCTGGCGCCGCCGGATGGCGTACCAATACCGGCTATGGAACAGCCGTAAGCGATCGAAAACAGGAGCACAGCTGCTAAATTCCGCACTTTTTTCGGATCATCCGAAGTTAGCGTGACCAAGGTTACACCAACCGGCAACATCATGGCCGCCACCGTATGCTCACCGATAAATGACGCCAGTAGACCAGAAACCACTGAAATTCCAACACAAATACGGGACGTTTTAGTGCCGGTAATGCGGATGATGATCCAAGCGATACGCTTATCGAGTTTTTGCTTTACGACCGCTACGGCCAGCATTAGAGAACCGAGGATAAACAGGACAGAATCATTCCACAGTGTTTTTGCCACAGCGGAGGAATCGTGCCCCAGCAGAAATATTTGCCCAAGTATAATCAAAAGGGCGACGCTCGGCAGCGGGATCGGTTCCGTGATAAACAGGATCGTCGCCACCACCGACATGATTAAAACGATCAGACCATCATGACTCAAACCACCAGGTAGAGGCAGATTGAACATGATCCCTCCGATGATCAAGGCGATAAAAAACCATCTTTTGTCCCAAAGGTAATGGATGATAAATATTTTTATCAAGTCGAGAAATTTGCCGAATAAAGAGCCCATCACCCGGTTCTGAAGGGTCTCAATGCTGGAGCTAGAAAGATTCATTGCTATTTCAGTTCGTTACCCGCTTCTTCAGTGTATTCAACGGGCCTAGTTAATTAACGATTAAATTTTGTTATTTAATCGCATTCCGTAGTGCGGCGATGGTCGCTTGATAGTCGTCGCCGGAAAAAATGGCGCTACCGGTGACAAACACATCCGCCCCGGCCTTTGCCGCCGCTGCAATATTGGCGACCTTAATGCCGCCGTCCACTTCCAATTCTATGGAACGGTCACCGATCATTTGCTTGATCTTTTTGATTTTCGACAGCTGTGACTGGATAAATGACTGACCGCCGAAACCCGGATTCACCGACATCACCAAAATCATATCCACGTCATCAAGCACGGATTCAACGGCAGATGCCGGTGTCGACGGATTGAGCGAGACCCCGGCTCTCTTACCCAGCCCCTTGATCACCTGGAGATTGCGGTGAAGGTGGACGTCGGCCTCGGCGTGGACGGTAATATAATCCGCACCGGCATCGGCGAACTCGGCCAGATAAGGCGCCGCCGGAGCAATCATCAAATGCACATCGAAAGGTTTGTCCGTATAGGACCTGATAGCCTTTATCACCGGCGTCCCAAATGTCAGGTTGGGAACAAAATGCCCATCCATGACATCAATATGAATGTAGTCGGCGCCAGCCTGGTCGACCGCCCTCACCTCTTCGCCCAGACGAGCAAAATCAGCGGATAAAATGGAGGGCGCTATTTTGACATCTTGGGGCATAATATTTGTCCTGATCTATTTTACTTTGGGATCCAGTTCACCCGATTTGTATCGACCCGCCATATGGGTCATCGGTATCGCTTTAATGCTTGAGGCGTTGCCAGCAGTTCCGAAATTTTCATAGCGCGCTATGCAGATATCGGTCATGGCCGCCATGGCCGGTTTGTTGAAAGCACGGGGATCGAACTCCGCTTTCATTTCCTGAGCCACCTTGCGGTATTGGCCGGTAATGGCCATCCGGTTGTCGGTATCGATATTGACCTTACGGACTCCGTTTTTGATACCTTCGACCACTTCATTGACCGGGACACCATAGGTCTGCGGCATGTCTCCGCCGTATTCATTGATGATGTCCTGTAGATCCTGCGGCACGGCGGAGGAACCGTGCATGACGAGATGGGTGTTCGGCAACCGCTCATGAATTTTCTTAACCACATCCATGGCCAAAATATCACCCGTCGGTTTGCGGGTGAATTTATAGGCGCCGTGGGAGGTGCCGATGGCAACGGCCAAAGCGTCAACTTTTGTTTTGGCGACAAAATCGGCAGCATCGTCAGGATCGGTAACGAGCATATCGTTATCCAGCTTGCCTTCGAAACCATGACCGTCTTCTTTCTCACCCTCACCCGTTTCCAGCGATCCGAGACAGCCCAGTTCTCCTTCAACGGAGACACCAATCATATGGGCGGTGTCGACGACGGCACTGGTGATATCGACGTTGTACTCATAACTGGACGGTGTTTTGGCGTCCTCCTCCAAAGATCCGTCCATCATGACTGAAGAGAACCCGTTGGCCATCGCCGACAGACAGGTTCCCTGATTGTTGCCGTGGTCAAGATGCATGCAGATGGGAATGTCTGGGTACATTTCCACCGCCGCTTCTATCAAATGGCGCAGGACGACATCATTGGCATAAGCCCTGGCGCCACGGCTGGCCTGGAGAATAACCGGCGAATCTGTTTTATCCGCAGCAGCCATGATGGCCAGCATTTGTTCCATGTTATTGATATTGAAGGCTGGAACGCCGTAATTGTTTTCCGCCGCATGATCCAAAAGTTGCCGCATTGATACGAGTGCCATTACTCTCTTCCTTTTAATTCAAACGTTGCTAGTTATGGCCCTAAAGGCGTTCTTTTACCGCTGTGGCGACAGCTGCCGCCGTAATGCCAAAATGTTCATAAAGTTGCCCGGCCGGTGCAGAGGCGCCAAAGCTGGACATACCGACGAATCCACCGTTCTCACCGATATATTTTTCCCATCCGAAAGAAACGGCTGCCTCGACAGCGACCCGAACTACACCAGTACCGAGCACCTCCTGACGGTATCCTTCGTCCTGGGCATCAAACAACTCCCAACTGGGCATGGAGACAACTGCCGCAGCAATACCGTCCGCTTGCAACAAAACCTTCGCCGCCATGGCGATTTCAATTTCAGAACCAGTCGCTAGGATGGTGGCCTGCCGGTCACCGTCGGCACCGGCCAGCACATACCCGCCCTTGGCAGTCAGGTTGTCATCCGTATGCTCGGTCCTCACCGTCGGTACACCTTGACGGGTCAGGACAATAGCTGACGGTGCATTTTTCTCCTGCAGTGCCAAGGCCCAGCATTCGGCCGTTTCCACGGCATCCGCCGGCCGATAAACCGTTAGATTGGGCACCGCGCGCAAAGACGCCACGGTTTCCACGGGTTGATGCGTAGGCCCGTCTTCACCCAGGCCGATGGAATCATGGGTTAATACATAGATCACCCGCTGTCCCATCAAAGCAGATAGGCGAAGCGCGCCTTTCAGATAGTCAGCAAAAACGAGAAACGTCCCGCCATAAGGGATCACACCGCCATGCAGAGCCAGACCGTTCATGACCGCAGCCATGCCGAATTCACGAACACCGTAGTACATATAGCGTCCACCATAATTTGACACTGACACCGAGGCGGCATCTTTGGTCTTGGTGTTAACCGAACCCGTCAAATCTGCCGATCCGCCGACCAGTTCCGGAATTGCCGCGTTGAGTACCTCCAAAGCCTCACCGGATGCTTTACGGGTGGCCCATTTAGGCTGCTCCTCGGATACATTTTTTTTATGTGCGTTGAGCGCATCCATCCAGCCGCTGGGTAACTCTCCGTTAGAAGCAGCTTCGAATTCTGCCTTGTCGCCGGCGGATTGCAACCGCCCTTCCCAGGCCTGACGCGCCTCAGCGCCACGCGATCCAGTTGCCCGCCATGTCGACAATATGTCGTTCGGGACATGAAATGGCGCATGGGGCCAATTCAATCGTTCCCGCGCGGCAGCAATTTCCTCATCACCCAATGGCGCGCCATGGGTACCCGATGTGCCTTGTTTGTTGGGTGCGCCGTATCCGATTATCGTTTTGCAGGCAATCATCGATGGTGAGTCTGATTTCTGCGCCGAGGTAATGGCCCCTGCAACTGCTTCCGGGTCGTGGCCGTCAACGGCAGATACATCCCAGCCACTGGCCTGAAAACGCGCTAACTGATCGTCGGAGACGCTCAACTCTGTGCCGCCGTCGATGGAGATACTGTTGTCGTCAAAGAGAACAATCAGCTTACCTAGTTTGAGATGCCCCGCCATCGAAATCGCTTCGTGGCTGATACCCTCCATCAGACAGCCGTCGCCGACGATAACGTAAGTATAGTGATCGACCAGTCCGTCGCCAAAACGAGCATTCCTCATGCGCTCACCCAAGGCCATACCGACCGCCATGGTAAGCCCCTGGCCCAGCGGCCCGGTGGTGGTCTCAATTCCCGCGGCGTGGCCGTATTCTGGATGCCCCGCTGTTTTGGCACCCAATTGGCGAAAATTTTCTATCTCTTCGATGGTCATGTCTTCATAACCGGTGAGATAGAGCAGCGAGTAGAGCAACATTGAACCATGGCCCGCCGACAGGACAAACCGGTCACGGTCAGCCCAATCGGGCTTAGCCGAGTCAAACTTTAGAAATCTAGAAAATAAAACGGTCGCCGCATCGGCCATCCCCATGGGCATTCCCGGATGACCCGAATTGGCTTTTTGAATGGCATCAGCTGAAAGAAAGCGGATGGCGTTCGCCATTTCCCTTTCCGATGCGCCTGATGTTGAATCTTGAGATTTCTTCGGTAGATCTGCGTTATCAGGCGACATTAAAATGCGCTCCTGCTTTAATTTTGAGAGTCAGCCTCGCCCATCAATTTTTCAACCGGCAAAAATTTTATATTAGTTTTTTCTAACATGCCTTCTAGGCTTTCGTCGAATCTTGTGCAAAATCGGCTAAAAATACGCGGAATTATAAGGGTTTTCAGGCGGATATACGCCTCATTTGGGTTATCGGCAAGCTCAATTTTCGAATCATTATATTTAGTCCGGCAGATCACAAACAAAGCTGTTTCTGATTACTGCAAATGTAAATCAATGCGATTCATTTCATGTCCAATTCTGATAGAATAAAATCAAAATTATCTGAATTTTCCAAAAAACGTAGACGAACTCTATAATTCCGCTGACAACAAATATGACGAGGAAAACGAACGATCAATTTATTTCACCATAGGAGGGAAACATGGGGGAAAGTGTCTATAAAGGTTATCGAATTAGTCGGATCAAGCAGTTAATCCTGGGAGAAAGCCGCTGCCGTTGAGAGTGCCGGTTAAAGTTTACGGGAACTTCGCATCGTCGAAATAGTTGATCAAGGTATCCAGATTCAGGATGGCAAAGTTTTGGCCTATCGGATCAAAATTGCCGTCTCATTATAAGTATGAAGACGAATGATTCATAGCTGATTTTATCGCTAACCGAGATAATTTCCGCGGCGTCATGGCGCCACAGGAAAGGCTTGTATTATCGTCATTGCATCAATCCATTGACATTTGTCTGATTTATTCTAATTATCCCGGGTACGTGTTGCATTTGTTTTCTGTTACCTGAATGATCGGTACACCGTTTGGTTTAGTTATACTTGGACAATGTGAGCGTTAAACAGACCGCGTTACCGCATGGTGCGGAACGCAATTTTGAGACTCTCGTTAGAGGAAATAACTATGACTACTGGTACTGTAAAATGGTTCAACCCGACTAAGGGCTATGGCTTCATCGAACCAGAAGACGGATCTAAAGACGCTTTTGTTCACATTTCCGCCGTTGAGCGCGCCGGCTTGAGCACGCTGAATGAAGGGCAAAAGGTTTCCTTTGAACTGACGCCCGGGCAGAACGGAAAATCTTCCGCCGAAGACCTGGTAATCGTCGAGTAATTCAACGACTTTGCTAAACAGCTGCGGCCTCCAGTCATGACCGGAGGCCGCAGCTGTATGCTCTCCTCAATATCTAAATAATTCATACCTTTGTATAGCGCATCGATACGCTATGGCTGATCGGACGGGCATTTTTTAAGCACCCCTTTTCCGAACGGTCGCGTAAGGTCAGCCGTGTGAATTGTTCCTGACCTGCAGCATACAGGACCGGCCAGCGTTGATTTTCGTGGCCGCAGTATGCGGCTGCCTCCAGGGTAAAAGAGGATTGGTCAAATGGGCGCGCGCCGGGGCCACGATATCCGCTCGGCACCACAAGCCGATATTGTTCCGCCTGTATACGTCTCCATCAGCTTAGGGCAACCGACGATATCGGAAATGAGTATCGCTGTTAACCGGCGTTCTGTTATCGCCATTACATACCCCTGCTGCCAAGCAACTTCACACTAGTCGATGATATTAAAAATGAAAAGATAGAAA
>PBQI01000147.1 GCA_002725625.1 Rhodospirillaceae bacterium
GGCCTTTGCGAAAGAGACGTATGGTGAAGTAGAGGGGTATAGTATTGACACCTCCCAATCTGATATTCAGGTAGCACCAGGTCAGTGGGTCTTCGGTTTCAAGAAGATATTGGATGATGCCAAAGAGAAGGCTGAGAGGGAAGGAAAGACCTCAGGTTATCGATCACCCGTTATAGCAATTGGAGCGATCACTGGCGGAGAATGGGTAAAGGATGAATATTGGATGCTGAACACTGATGTTCCAGTTGACAGTAGCGATCCCGAAGATATTACCCGCCTTGAAATCGAGGGCAGACGTCAAATCAAGGCGTTGCTTCCAGTGTTAAAGGGTATCCCTGGATTTGAGAATGCCCGCCTCGGAATGATTGCACCACGAGCAGGGATTCGTGAGGGAAGACGACTTGTGGGCGAATATACGCTAACTAAGAAGGACGTTCATGAGTGCAGTCTCTTCGATGACGTTGTGGCCTACGGAACCCATCATATTGATGTACATGGAAGCGAGAAGGATCCCGGTCACAATGTGATCAAGATGAAGGGCAAACGGGGCATATACGACATTCCCTACCGCGCCTTGGTACCGCAGAAAATTGACGGCTTGTTGGTTGCAGGCCGTTGCATTTCAACCAGTAGATATGCCAACTATTCAACAAGGTACCAGGCAGTTTGTATGGCCACTGGACAAGCCGTTGGGGTTGCGGCCGCACTTGCATCAGCGCAAGGGAAATCTCCCCGTGACGTAAGTGTCCCAGAGCTGCAAGCCAGCCTCAACAAACTTGGTGCTAGTTTAGACAGGGAGTAGCGTGGGGGAAGTAGCACGTTTGTATAAAGGGCGGTTTTCGTACTGAAGGGAACGGATGTATGAATTTGTGGCGACGGAAGTGGTAGACGATGATTGTCAATACCCCATTTTCATACCATGGGAAAGTGTAATATTCAGGCATATTCAATGTAAGCGTTCTGAGCAGGCTTACCCGGCTGGATAAAAGCGAGCTCAACCGCATGTGCCGCAGCCCATGCAGCTATCTTCTGCGAGATCAACTCCGGGCCATTGTCCAAGCGGATTTGCTTGGGGTAGCCCCGCCACGGAGCAAGCACATTTAGTACGCGGATCACCCGTTCGGCGGGCAAATATGTGTCAATCTCAATCCACAATACTTCTTGGTTGAAGTCGTCAATGATATTCAAGGTGCGAAAGAAGCGGCCGCTCGCAATACACTCCGTATACTCGTTTATGGTTGCAGCGGTAGCCCTGCTGATACTTCAAGTACGCAAACATTTTCTTCAGGCCCCAGTGCGGCTTGTGCTCAGTCAGTTTTCACGATTGCGCCTGGGTTTCGCTGTCATCAGGCTTTTTCGCTTGATAACTAAACTATGCCCGGTTGAGCCCCAACAAGCGGCAAGCTCTCTGTTCACTCGCGGCGTGTGCCTCGGTGGCATACGCGGTTAGCCCGCGCCGCCCTGTGGGCTCTGCAACTTTTTTTCAACAACATCTTTCAGGATCTTGTGATTCAAGCTTAGTTCAGCATACATCTGTTTCAATTTGCAGTTCTATATCTCCAGTTGTTCCTGGCGTTTCAGGGCGGCTGCATCCATGCCACCATATTTAGCCTTCCACTTGCAGAAACTGTTCTTGCTGAACCCGTACTGACGTGATAAGTCCACCAATGGCACGCCGGCTTTCGCTTCCTTCAGGCCTCCGACAATCTTGTGCTCTGTGAATCTTGATCTCTTCATGTGGAATTCACCAGAGTATATTGTGCCAAAAAATTCATTTCTCCCTGGTATGATTTTAGGGGATGTTTACTTGATGAATAGTGTTGCGGCCAACTCTATCGCATGTTAGAAATGCAACTAAGTGGGGAATTGGTTGAATCCCAAATTGAAACCCTACTGACGGAAGCAGGCTGTCGGCATCGTGTTGCTGAACTGATCGACAGATTGAGCGGTGAGTGCGGCCTAGTCATTCTGTCAGATTCGCGTCATATTGGATACATGTCGGGATTCTTCAGCAATCCCGCAACGGTTAACCAGTATGGTCAGAGTTTCCTCATCATTGAAACCGATGGATGTACCACGCTAATTACAGACAACTGGCAAGCGGATGCAGCGAATGCATCCCAAGCCAATGAAGTTGAATTGTACGAGTTTTATGACGAGCAAAGCCCGGCACAGGAGCGACACAGCGTGGCCGTGCAAATCTTACTCCGGCGTCTTTCAACGCTGAATCCCTCACCTCCAAATATAGGAATAGAAAGTCAAGAGCTTTCAACTCAAGTCTGCGAGGGATTGATGGAACTGTTTCCAAGGGTCGCATTGAGTGACATTAGGGCGAATCTTGTTGAAATGCGCCAGCGCAAACACGAGGATGAGGTGGGATGCATTCAGCGGGCTATTCGCGCAGCCGAGGCCGGATTTGCGGCCATCCACCGTGAACTACAACCAGGCATGACGGAATTAGATGCGTTTTCAGTTGCCCAGTGCGCCGCTCTTACTAACTTAGCAAAGCCTGTCTGGGCTACAGGAGACTTCGTCTCAGGCGTCGAGCGTACGACAGCTATGGGTGGTAAAGGGACGAAGCGCGCAATGCAGGCGGGGGATTTATTTATCGTGGATTTTGGCCTTATTGCAGGTGGATATTGGGCTGATCTGTCAAACACATTTCTTGTTGGGCAACAACCGGACGAACTACACCTGCATCGATTTGAAGTACTGAAGAAGGCAGTCAAGGTGGCAGAAGGAGAACTTCGAGCCGGAGCAAAGGCAAAAGAAATATTCGAGAATGTTGATGCATTCCTGATGAGTGAGAGCGGCAAGGTGGTAAAATCCGAGCACTTGGGCCATGGCATCGGTTTACGTCATCACTTGGGCCACGGCATTGGTTTGCATCATCTAGAACCACCCTTCCTTGTCCGTAACAGCGACGAGCGTTTGCAGGCAGGACATGTAATCACGATCGAACCGGGCTTATATATACAAGGATGGGGTGGCATGCGAATCGAGGATAATTATCTAATCACTGAAAATGGATTTCAGTGTCTTTCAAAACACCTGAAGCACCTATGAAACAGCAAGAGGAGCATGACACAAAATGGTAGAGCAGACCTTGAAAATAACCCACCAGCAGCGAATCGGCTTTCTTGCGGACTGTACCCGGGAGGAGTTTGAACGGCGCATCCGGCGATTGCGTGAGGAGATGGAACGGCATCGGGTTGACGGACTATTATTAACCCAAGAAAAAAATGTGCGTTATGCCACTGCTTATTACGAGGTGGGTTGGATCGTACCGGCCTATTTCTACATGGTTTTCATCCCAAGGGACGAGAAACTCCCTTTGGCAATCTTTTGCCCAGAAGGGGATCAGATTCAGACTGAGGCAAGCTGGATTGAAACGGTCATACGTTGGGATTACCCGACAGGATTCTATACGGGCCCAGTAGGTGGTGCCTTGGTGGAAGCGCTTGCTGAGTGGATCAATAAACTTGGGCTGAACCAAGGTGTCATTGCTACGGAAATGGGTGCGCATTTTCGCCTTGGGCTGTCAATTGAGGTTTTTGACGATGTTAGGAAAAGCTTGCCAGAGGTACGGTGGAACGACTGTGAAGAAATTATCTGGGCTGTCCGGATGATTAAGTCAAATGAGGAGCTGCGCCGCATACGGGAAGCAGCGCGTATCTCTTGTCTAGCAGTGCGCACTGGTTTCGAGGCGATTGTGGAGGGAATTTCGGAACGTGAACTGGCTAATGTTATCGCAGCGAAGATGTATACAGAGGGGGCCAGTGAAATCAGTTTCCTTTCACTATATGCCGGACCAGAGCGAGTCCTGTGGGCGGATTCAGTGCCACGTCGTGATATTACTATGCGGCCAGGAAGTTTGTTGCAATTCGATGGTGGCTGCAGTTATGAAGGTTACGTTTGTGACTTCAAACGGTTCGCTTGCCTAGGCGAGCCAACGGCAGATCAGAGAAGATTCTTTGAGCTAGCAAAAGAGAGCGAACAGGCAGCAATAGACATCGTCGCTCCAGGGGTAAGCTATGGGGCCTTGTATGAATCTTCTCAGCAAGTACTACGCGACGCTGGCTATGGGGATTTTGTGGATTGGTGCCAAAAGATGAGCTGGTCGAGCATCGGCCACAATGTAGGTCTTGATGTTCATGAAATGCCAGGGGTTTCAATCGACAATGAGACAGTGCTAGAGCCCAACATGGTGCTAGCCATTGAGCCATTTTTTTGGCATGAGGGCAAGTACCCACTTTGGGAAGTATCCAACAAGTATGGTTGCGAAGACTTGGTGTTAGTTACAGAGTCGGGGTATGAAATCCTGACGCCTGAATCTATCATCAGCAGAGACATCTGGGTAGCATAAAGGGGATAGACGATGGAACTAAAGGACAGAATCGCGTTGGTAACCGGATCATCACGTGGAATTGGCCGCGAGATAGCACTAGAAATGGCCAAGGCAGGGGCCGATGTCGCCGTACACTACCATGCTATCGACAGTAGCAATCGCGTTATGGCCGAAGAAGTAGCTCATGAGATCGTGTCATCTGGTCGCACGGCACTAGTGGTCAGTGGAGATGTGTCTGACAGTGAAGCAGTTAAGAACATCGTTACGAGGACTGAGGACGAACTCGGACCGATTGGTATCATGGTGAATAATGCAGCCCAGTTTTTGGATGATGTTCCATTGTGGGAGATCTCTGAGAATCAATGGGATCGCGTCTTCGAGGTGAACGTTAAGGGTTCCCTCTTCTGCGTTCAAGCAACTGTACCAACCATGAAACAACACAAGTCCGGGGCGATAATAAACATATCCAGTCTCGGGTCAGAGGTAACCATGCCTGGATTTGCAGCATATTGCAGCTCCAAAGGAGCATTAAATTCCCTTACCCTCCAGATGGCTCTCGAGTTGGCTCCTTGGAATATACGAGCCAACGCGATCGCTCCGGGCCACATTGACACGGAACCTAACCTAGAGTGGATCACCAAAGACCCAGCACGTGAGAAACGTTTTCGTGATAGGATTGCCCTGGGACGCCTCGGTACACGCAGTGAAATCGGAAAGATAGCTGTTTTCCTTGCGTCCGATGGCGCAGGTTACATCAATGGACAGGTAATTTACGCTGATGGTGGTATCAAGATTTGGCAAGGACCCATCCTGTAGACTTCATGACATAAAGCATGCAACGACATGGATAAAAGCAAATTGATTCAGTATGTGGAATTCGCCACGTTACCAGTAAAGATTTTCAGGAGAAAGTTCAGCACATGAACAGACAATTGGTAGGAAAAGTAGCCATCGTAACTGGGGGCAGTTCAGGTATTGGCAAGACGACCGCTGTAGCACTTGCCCGGGAAGGTGCGAAAGTAGTCGTAGCTGGTCGTAATGTAAAAGACTTAAGGGATACTGTGGAGAAGATCAAAGCGTTAGACGGTGAGGGATTATTCATTCAGACAGACGTATCGAGATCTGAAGAGGTAAAGGCAATGGTGATGACAACCATAGAAAAATATGGGCGACTTGACTGTGCCTTTAATAATGCCGGCGGTAATGCGCGAATCGGTGGCGAAGTTGCTCTCACAGCTGAAATTACTGAAGATGCCTGGGACCAAGTTATGAACGTGAACCTAAAGGGAGTGTGGTTGAGCATGAAATATGAGATTCCCGAGATGCTAAAGGTTGGCGGTGGATCAATAGTTAACACTTCATCAGTAGATGCATTGCGCGGCGAACCATATGTAGCCCCGTACTGTGCCAGCAAAAGCGCCCTCTTGGGACTGATGAAATCATCGGCATGGGAATATGGGAAATACGGCATCAGAATCAACTCAGTCTGTCCAGGTTTGATACGCACCCCACCGGTCGAAGGACGCATGCAATCCGATCCTGAACACGAGGCAGGATGGACAAGCAAGAAAGCCCTTGGAAGGATTGGAGAACCAGAAGAAGTTGCCGCGGCTGTGGTATGGCTATGCTCGGATGCCGCATCATTCGTGACTGGACACGCAATGGTAGTGGACGGAGGCTTCCTCGCTTAAGAAAATGATCAATGCATCGCCATTTTGTACTGGATCAGTGAAGCGTACTAACACAAGATCACAACATTGTTTGACCACCAATAGTGAAGTCCTCTTTTTTCTTCTGCTCACCAGACTCTGATGTTGATCCTCGGTGTATGAAGAGTGCTTTAGGGTAAGAACATATTCGGAATGCAAGAATTTACCGACAGAGTTGCAGTGATTACCGGTGCAGCGGCCGGCATCGGACGCGGATTAGCGGAAAGATGTATCAAAGAAGGCATGAAGGTTGTAATCGCTGATATTGATGAGGAGACCATACGAAAATGCGAAGCGGAATGGAATGATGATGGCGCAAGTGTTCTCGCCATACCGACCGATGTTTCAAAATTAAGCGATGTGGAACATCTGGCTAAAGAAACGCTAGGTGCCTTTGGGGCTGTGCATTTGCTATGCAACAATGCCGGGGTGATTGTACCTGGTGTCATTTGGGAGAATACATTAGCAGACTGGGAGTGGGTTCTGGGAGTAAATCTATGGGGAGTCATCCATGGCATTCACGTTTTTGTTCCATTGATGCTATTACAGGACAGCGAAGCCCACATCGTTAACACCGCATCTCCAGCGGGCTTGGTTGCTGGCCCTGGTTGGGGAATATACCGGGTAACCAAGCACGGTGTTATCTCACTCTCTGAGACACTATACTACGATCTAGCTCAGTTAGGAGCGAAACTGAAGGTGTCAGTTCTATGCCCAGACACGGTCAACACAAAATTTGTGGATTCCGGTCGAATCCGTCCAGCCGAACTACAGAATGAATCCAATAACCAGATACGGCGTCCTGAAGTTGAGTTACAAGAGCAAACACTCCGGCAAGCTTTGAGTAACGGCACGTCTCCCGATCAGGTGGCTGATCACGTCTTTAATGGCATCAGGGCAGAAAAATTTTATATCCTAATGCAATTCGACCGAGGAGAACGGCCCCAATGGAGCGAGCGGGTTAGAATTCGAACCGAAAATATCCTGCAAGAAGTAAATCCGAGTTAACTGCATGCACTTTGTCAACAACACTATTATATCTATTCAAGAATACCATTCTACAAAATGGATCTCAAGATTAAACTAGCAACAAACATTCAGAGGGAATCTACAAATCCAATCCTTACGATCAAGCAGATCATCAATACATTTAGTGGTACAACTAAATTTGCCGCTCAATCAGATCTGAAAACAATTTCCACTATGACGAGAAGGATTACGCACATGCTTGTCAAGGTGAAATCTCTATAGGTAAACAAAAAAGGGGAAATAATGCGACGAAATGTGATCAAGCAGCGATTAGCAGACGGTGACAAGATCATCGGCACCATGCTTCAGGAACTGCGCACGCCATCCATGGCCCAGGTTCTGCATGCGGTTGGGTTCGATTTCTTCATGATAGACATGGAGCACGGATCTTTCAATCTCGAATCGGCGAGTGAAATCATTCGGGTGGGTCGCATACTTGATATGTGCCCTTTGGTGCGCGCACCGAGTCCCGAGTATCATCTCATTGCCAAAGTGTTAGACCAAGGGGCAATGGGCGTTATGATGCCTCGTATCGAGACCCGCGGGCAGGTTGAAACCCTAGTGGAGTCCATGAAATACCCTCCACTAGGAAAGAGGGGGTGCTCGTCTGATGCGCCACACTCAGAGTATAGCTTTGGTTCGTTAACTGAGTTCATCGACATAAACAATCAGGACACACTGGTCATAACCCAGATAGAGCGGAAGGTGGCCATCGAGAACATCGACGATATACTCGTTGTACCAGGTGTGGATGTAGCTCTAATTGGGCCAGAGGACCTCTCAGTGTCGATGGGTGTACCTGGAGAAACTAGTCACCCTTTGGTGGAAGAAGCAATCGAGAAAGTCATCGAGGCTGCCAACCATCATAACGTTGTGCCCGCCATTCATATGGGGGGCGCTGAGCCTTTGATAGGATGGTTGGGAAAGGGAATGCGCATGGTCATGTACTCATCGGATTTGGGTTTCATCATGGAGGCAAGCGAGAAGGGACTTAATCAAATTAGGGCGTCACTCTGATTAGGCCGGCCATTAACTAGTTGCTTGGCAATGTAATTGATACTGTTTGTAAACAAGAGGCCGAGATATACCATTGACACCGTCACTTTGCAGTATTGATCAAGATTCGACGGAGGACGCCAATCAACAACGCCTCAACGCATTGTTGTTTGCACTCGACGGTCTTGTTAGAATTTCAAGGATGATAGTCCAGGTCATTCTGAATAGGCGTAGTTACTTTGGTTTGACCACGGAATGGTGCTGTATTCTCAACACCAGCGCAAGCGGATGTTCAGCGTGGTATCTCTGAAAGGACCACACTGCACTTAGTTGCGAGCACAATTGACCGAGATTCACAAGACAAATCAACGCTGCTAATAGCCTATGCCAGATCAAGAAATCACAACGGAAATTCAGGGTGACCTGTCGCAGTTAAAATCAAATCAACAAGTACCGATATTGACTTATCACCACATATGGTCAGATGATGATCCATGCCCTCTTCCCGCCGTTGCCGGAAAGTATTGTGGACACATTAGGCGAAGTCACTTCGAACAGCAAATGTGCTACATGGCAGAGAGAGGTTGTGTCCCGATTACTCACAGAGAGCTCGTGGCCTGGATCGTCAGCAACGAACCCATTCCTAGGCGTGCAGTTTTGATCGATTTTGATGACAACCGATTGAACGTTTTTCAGAATGCCTTTCCAATCCTGCAAGAGTTTGGTTGGCCGGCAACGGTCTTCGTTATTTCCTCTCTTGCGGCGGACGGGAAAAGCCCGTGGGGAATAAGCGGCACAACTTCAATGAACTGGAGGGAATTGGACATGGTATTGAATGAAAACTGGCTCGTCGGTGCTCACACTCGAACTCATCCCATGTTGGATGAACTTTGTGCTGATCCTGATGGACTGAATAAGATGAAAGAAGAGATAGTTGGTAGCAAAACAGACATAGAAACTAATCTCGGGATATCAGTCAATCATTTCGCTTATCCCGAGGGTCGCGGGCACCTAGTAGCAGAGCATATTGTTGTAGAGTACTTTGAGGGATCCAGGCTTTGGAATCCTGATGGGATGCCCGTGTACAATAATAAACATATCAATCGCCATAGGCTAGTCGCAAACAATGTCTCTGAGATAACATCTGAAGCAGAATTCTCCCGGTTGATAAATGGCGTCTCGCATTGAGAATATGACTTTGTTCTATGCAGACCGTCAGACATCAAAGCTTCGTGGGGGGGCATTAGTGCATATAGCAATGTATATGCAGTCCGGACACCAAGATGTGGGTATCGAGTAAGGCATCACAATAGACCATTTGGAGGATCAATATGGCAGATTTCAGAAGAAACGTGGCCAAGGAGAAGCTGGCAGAGGGAGGAGTTGTAACAGTACCATTGGGTCCGATCTCAGCAGATATGATCGAACATTTAGGACCCATAGGCTTTGAGGCGTTTTGGTTGGAGGCAGAGCATGGACCTATAGATTTCGGGGCAATCCCGGACCTGACCCGAGCTTGCGACCTTTGGGGCATAACGTCGATAGCGAGAGTGCATCAGAACGAGCCCGGCTTGATTTATCGGACTATGGACGTAGGTGCGCAAGGGATAGCCGTGCCCCATATCAAGAATGCAGAGGAAGCCCGTGCTGTTGTAGACGCCGCGAAGTTTGCGCCAATAGGCAATCGTGGGTCATGGACCAGCCGACAGGGCATAGGCGTTGACGATTATTATTCAAGAGCAAACGATTTCACTTTGGTGGTAGTAATGATCGAGGACATTGTGGGAGTGAAAAATCTGGACTCCATCTTAAAGGTGGATCATATTGATGTCTTCTTCGTCGCGCCTGGAGATCTTGCCCAGAGCATGGGACACCTCGGAGAACCTCGGAACCCCGCCGTCATGGCCATGGTGGAAGAGTCCGTCAACCGCATTGTGGCTGCCGGACGAGTGGCCGGGACCCTAGTAAATAATTTAAATGTTGGCCATTATGTAGGTCTAGGAGTGCAATTCTTGCAGGTCCAATGGGTGCCCTGGGTACGGGAGGCTGCCCGGGCCTTCCTTTCCGATATCAAGACGTCATAAGTTGAGAAGTAACCAGAGACCGACCATTATTGCGTCATCACACCCCACATTCTGAAAGCGCGATTGACGTCAAGCACAACGTCATGCTCATGAAGGTTTCAGCGGCAAGATTGGGATTATGTGGCATCCACACTACTGATGGCACAATCCAGTTCATTCGTTAGGGAAATTGTAGATTGATGAAGTTAGTTACTTTTGGTGAGACCATGGCCCAGTACAACGCTAAGTACATGGGGCCATATAACCCCACTGGAAAGTACCTTCTGGATGTCGCTGGAGCGGAATCGAACGTGGCGGTAAATCTGATCAAACTCGGGGTGGCGGGAATCGAAACAATGTGGGTGAGTCGGCTTGGAGACGACGAGGCCGGAAGAATAGTGCTCAGCAGGCTGGATGGCATTACGCGAGTTGACGCCTGCATATGTCCTGGAGAAAGAACTGGTGTTTGCTACTTGAACCACTACGGAGATGGCAACAACATTAAAACCTACAAGCGGGCCGGTAGCGCGGCCAGCAAGCTTACCTTTGATGACGTAGCGCCTCATCTGGGATCGGCAAGTGTTTTGCACGTGACCGGTATAACTCCTGCGCTCAGTCGCTCCTGCAAAGACGCAATTCTGTGTTCCCTCAAGCGTTGTCAAAAACTGGGTGTTCATGTATCCTTCGATGCGAACTACCGGGAGCAGCTATGGTCGCCATCAGAAGCTAGGTCTACCTTCGACGAAATGATAGAACATGTCACTTTGTTCAAGGTGGGTCGTGACGAGGCCGAGGTACTATGGGGTCTTGGATTAACCGCAGCAGATTACGCGAAACATTTCCATGGATTGGAAGACCAAATTGTAATTGTCACAGATGGGGCACTGGGAGCCACTTTGTTCGACGGGAACATCACCATGTCAGTGTCGGGACTCGGATTGAAGGCGGTTGATCCTGTAGGCGCGGGAGATGCCTTTGTGGCCGGATTCTTAGGCGGTTTGTCGGAGAGGAGCAACTTCATTGATTTGTTCCAGCTCGAAACAAATGAGAGAAAACATCTGCTCTGGCATGCTCTTCGCGTGGCCAACGTGTGTGGTGCGCTCGTAACCACGCGAAGGGGTGACACTCAAGCTATGCCGGATATGGATGAGGTCACAGAATTTATGGCTACAGACAAATAAGTGAAGGCAATCGTTGAAATCGAGAACTTGTACAATAGATTCAAGACTATGATATTTGAAGCTTATATCGAAGATACCATTTTCATGATAATTCGACGATGAGCACTTCAAGAGAGTAGCTAAGTACGCTAATAAACTGGACGGTCTCAACTACATTGCTCAAGGAGTGGGAATGTTAAAAGTCAGGAGCCACTCTCCAAACATTGTGCGATTGGCCTACAAAATACTAACGCGAGATCGTACACCACGAACGTGACTAGCTACTTTCATCGTTTTCGGTCGGGGACCAATAACTCATTGTTAGGTTGGGCTTCCGCTTGCGCGCACAGCTCTGCAAAGTTTAGTGGACA
>PBQI01000148.1 GCA_002725625.1 Rhodospirillaceae bacterium
CCGATAAATGGAGCCGCGACGGCATGATGTGTGTGTTTTTTATCGGTATTGGTGTGACGTCCATAATGACCGGCTTTGCCAAAACGCCCCTGCATATCGGATTGGGGTTGTTCGTGATCGGGATGTTTGCGGCCATTTACCACCCGGTCGGTTTAGCAATCGTCACCATGAAGTGGAAAAACACCGGTATGCGCATCGCAGCTAACGGGGTCTGGGGAAATCTCGGTGTGGCCTGCGCCGCACTAATCACCGGTTATCTCATCGATAACGGCGGCTGGCGTATGGCGTTTATCCTGCCCGGCATCTTTTCCATTGCCACCGGATTCGCCTATATGAGCCTGCGCTGGTCGAGCATCCATGCCGACCGGAAGGAAACGAAGGTCCCTGCCGATGAACCACGAGCAAAGCCGTCACCATCATATCGAGCCCTTTTGATCCGTGTTTCAGCGATAGTTTTTTTAACTACCGCCGTTTCTTCGATTATTTTTCAGGCAACCACGTTTGCGCTGCCCAAAATATTCGATGAGCGATTACAAAATCTTGCCTCTGACCTGTCGGTCTGGACCAATCGCATAGCCGGTTCCGGCCAAGGAGATATCGCAACCGTAATCGGATCTCTGGCTTTCATCGTTTTCGCCGTAGCTTCCATGGCGCAACTCATCGTCGGCAGCATGCTTGACCGCATCGGTCCGCGCCTTGTGTTCATGGTCGTTGCCACCATCCAAATCGTCTTTTTTTCGATCATGCCGGGTTTGACGGACGGTGTGGCGTTGGCCGTGGCGTTGGGATTTATGCTCGGCGCCTTCGGCCAAATTCCCATCAACGACTATATGATCGGTAAGACAGCCAGCGGCGCCTACCGCGCCCGCATTTACGGCATCCGCTATGTGGTGAGTTTTACCGTGCTGGCCTTGGCCTTGCCGATGATCGCCTTTGTCCATCAGAACTGGGGCTTCGACACGCTGTTTCGCATTCTTGCCAGTGCGGCGGTGGTCATCTTGCTTGCGGTCGCCATCCTGCCCAGAAAACTGCCGACCCCCGAAGTGGAACCGACGGCTGCCGAATAGGCTTCCCTGGTTGCGCACCCAAAGAAAAAGAGGCTGCCGATAATGGCAACCTCCCTAGGTTCCTCAAAAAATTTTTGTTTTCTTATTTTGTTATTCCGCCGCCGGCAAAGCCTTTTGGCCGCCGTCGCGGTTTTCTTTTATGGCCTTAAGCACTTTCTCAGCCGTCGCCGGCAGCGAAGTAATTCGCACACCGACTGCATCATGGACGGCATTAAGAATAGCCGCCGCCGTAGGCACAGCAGTCGGCTCACCCACACCCTTGGCACCGAACGGTCCCGTAGGGTCAAAGTTTTCGACAATGTCAACATCGATATCTGGCATGTCCAGGCTGGTGGGTATAATATAGTTGGTTAGGTTGGGATTGAGTTGAACGCCTTCATCGTTGAACAACATTTCTTCCTGCATGGCAAAACCGATACCCATGGAAATACCTCCCTGGATCTGACCTTCCACCAGCATGGGATTAATGGCCGTGCCGCAATCGTGGGCCGCTGACATATATATCACATCAATCTCACCGGTTTCGTCATCCACTTCCACCTCCGCAACCTGGGTGGCATAGACGTAAGTGGAGAAAGGTTTACCCTGGCCGGTCTCCGGATCCATGCCTACCGTTGGCGGATTATAGGACGCACTGCCGATGGGCGGGCGGCCCTGAACAAATTGAGCTTGCAGCGCCACGTCAGCGATGGACAAGCTCCTTTGCGGGTAATATTTGACCCGAATTTTACGGTCGGCGGCCTCCAACTGATTAGGGATAACGTCCAGCATAGGCGCCGCAATCTCAAACAGGATTTCCTTGGCTTTCTCCGCTGCCAATTGAATGGCGTTTCCGGTGACATAGGTGGTTCGACTGGCTATAGCGCCAGTGTCCATTGGGGTGGTATCCGTATCGGCGGACACCACATGCACATCATCTGTGGAAATGCCCAGTTCCTCGGCAGCTATTTGCGCCAAAACGGTCAGGGAACCCTGCCCCGTTTCCACCGTTCCAGTCAGCAGCGTAGCGGTGCCGTCCTCGTTGACCTTGACCGTGGCAGCAGAGGGGTTAGCCGCCACCGTAAAGCCGATGGGGTACCACATGCAGCCGATGCCTTTTCCGCGATGCTTCATTTTTTCCACTCCTTCCAGCCGAACCGTTCCGTCGCCATCAGGAGAGAGTCCTTGACCACGACGCTTTCCAGGACCTGGCCCGTCGGGCTCAATGATCCTTCGTGGAAGGCATTTATCAATCTGATTTCCAGGGGGTCGATCCTCAATTCCTTGGCCATGTCGTCCATGTGGGATTCATAAGCGAAGCAGACCTGCGGCGCGCCGAAGCCGCGCATAGCGCCGGTCATGGTCTTGTTGGTATAGACCGCGTAAGCGTCGACATGAAGATTTTCGATATTGTAGGGTCCTGCCGACAGGATGCAGGCTTTGCCCAGGGTGGTCTCTGACCAGGAACAATAGGCGCCGCCGTCACAAATCAGATGCACCCTACGGGCCATGATCTTGCCTTCCTTCGACATACCGGTTTTGTATTCCATAACAAAGGGGTGCCGGGTCGTGGAAGATATGAACTCGTCTTCGCGGGTATAAACGCCTTTGACGGGCCGACCTGTTTTCTTGGCCAGCAGTGCCAGGATCGGTTCCTGGGTAATTTCATTCTTACCGCCGAAATTACCCCCCACAATGGTCGCGATAATGCGGATGCGGTTGATGGGCATATCCAGGACCCGTGACATGTCGGACCGGCCCAGGGTAATGCGGCCCAAACTGGAATGAAGGGTAATCCGTTCGTTGGCATCCCACTCGGCAATAGAGGCGTGCGGCTCCATGGGAACGTGTTCCACCATCTGGGTCGAAAAGGTGCCTTCAAAAATATGATCTGACTCGGCGAACCCCTTTTCGACGTCGCCTTTTTTGATAGTTTTGGACGAATAAACATTGCTGTTTGGTTCGTGCACTCTGGGTGCATCGTCCTTCATGGCCTCAAGAGGATCGAAGATCGGCTTCACAGGCTCGTATTCAACTTTGATTTTTTCCAACGCGTACAAGGCCTGCTGTTCGGTCACCGCCGCTACGGCCGCCACCCCGTCACCGGCATGGCGGACAATATCGTCGGCCAGCAGGGGCTGATCCTGATAAGACGGTCCGAAGCTGTTAACCGGGATTTCCTTGCCGATCAGTGTCGCCATGACACCTGGCATTTTTTCCGCTTCCGAGAGATCAATGCTCTTGATCCTGGCGGCGGCGATACCGGCGCGTTTGATCTTGGCATGGATCATTCCCGGGAAGGCCATGTCATCGATATATTTCGTCTGGCCCAACCCATGCAGACGGCCATCGGGACGGGTGGCCCGCTGGCCTACCGCCGGGGTCTGCTCCCGCGCTTCAGCGGTTTTGGTTTCCAGGGGAAACTGGATTTTTTCCGGAACTGCCGGCAGGCGTAAGGCCTCATCGGCTTCCCTGACAAATTCCAGGGTGGTTTCCCGTTCTGCGACTTTTACTTTTTCATCCACCTTCTTTCTCCTTGCCCCCTTAGGCTGCCTGTTCAGGCGCGCCGGAGATTTCCCCGGAGATTTCCTTGCAGGCATCGACCACGCCTTCGATTATCTTGGTATAGCCAGTGCACCGGCAGAGATTACCGGACAGGGCATCCTTGATATCGTCGACCGTGGGATCCCGGTTATTGTCAATCAAGTACTTAGCGGACAGAATCATGCCCGGTCCGCAGAAACCGCATTGCAGGGACCCCAAATCTTCGAAGGCTTTCTGCAAAGGGTGAAATTTCTGAGAATCCGCCAGCCCTTCGATGGTCAGCACGTTCCTGCCGTCGGCTTGTCCCGCCAACATCAAGCAGGCGTTCACCGCCATCCCGTCCACCAGCACCGTACAGGCGCCGCAATCGCCGACGTCACAACCCAGCTTGGCGCCGGTCAGGTTTAATTCCTCGCGCAGCATTTTAAGGAGCGTGGTTTCAGACGGCACCGAGGCGGTTTTTTCCTCGCCATTTACCGTAAGTGTAATATCAGCCACTGAAATTCTCCTTCAAATACTCGCGGCGTCAATGGCGCCCTTGAGGGTGCGCCGGACGCCGACTTCTATCAGGTCGTTGCGGTATTCCTTTGACGCCCTGAAATCATCAATGGGTTTGGCTTCGCTCACCGCCGTCTTAGCGGCTTCATCAACTAACAGTTCGGTTACCGACTGTCCTTCCAGGATCGCTTCGGCTTTGGGCGCCCGGATGACCACCGGTGCGACGGCACCAAGTGAAATCCTGACGTCTTTGAATTTACCGTCTTCGATCCAAAGAGCGGATGCAGCGTTGACCAGGGCCAGAGCCTGACCTTTGCGCAAGCCGAACTTTATAAAGCTCGCCGGTTTTCCCAGATTGGCTGCGGGCACGATGATTTCCAGCAACAGTGCATCCTTTTCCAGAATGGTCTTGCGGGGACCAACAAAAAAATCTCCCAAAGGAATAGTCCGTTTGCCGGTGGGTCCGGTAACGGTTACTTCCGCTTCCAACGCCATCAGGGTCGGGCCGCTGTCCATGGAGGGGACGCAGGTGACCAGATTGCCACCGAGGGTGCCAAGATTGCGTGTCTGAACAGCACCAATAGTATGAGCGGCATCAATCAATGCCGGCGCATGTTCCTCAATCAATGGATGTTTCATGATTTCGGTATGGGTAACGCCGGCGCCAATCCGCAATCCGGCATCAGTAACCTCAATGCCTTTAAGCTCCTTCAGCTGGGATACATCGACCACCAAGCCCGGCGAATCCGGCACATGTTTTAAATCGACGACGGCATCCGTTCCGCCGGCTAATATCCGGACGTTGGGGCTATGTGCCGCTAAAGCTTCGACCGCCGCATCGGCAGATTCCGGTTTAAAAAAATCGAAAGGTTTCAAAACTCACCTCTCCTTCTAAAAAATATCAAAATATTTTAATTTGGCTTGATTCATCTGTCCGGCCTATTTCGATTGCCAACTGGCTGCTGCCGGAAAACCGCCGCCGTAGGCCACCGGGATACCTTCATTGGAGTCGGTTACACCGGGGCCTACGGCTTCGACCACTCCAGCGGCTTCCATACCTATCCCCGAAGGCAGCAGAATTTGGTAAGTGCTGGAGTAGCGATAAACATCAAGAAATTTCATGTCCGTAGCATTCTGCCTGATGACTACGTCGCCTTCACAGGGAGCCGAGGAGGCGAAATAATCGACCTGCATAACTTCGGGATCACCTTGTTTGATGATTTTCTCGAAACGCTCTTGAACCATTTTTATTGTTTCTCCTGATGCTTATCTTTTTGTTCATTCGACAATCGGCGGGTTTTCCAGGACCGTAAAAAGCCGTTTTTGAGATTTCTTAATGTGCCGCGTGATCAAACCCGTTACCTTGGAACGGCCCCGGGCCTGCAGCGCGTCGATGATTTCGCAATGCTCCTCGACCAGCTTGTCAAAGACCATGTCGGCGCGCAGATTTGAAACACCCATGAAGGTCAGGCGATCGAATTGATCAATGACTTCTTCCGACATCTTGGCCATGCGCGCATTGCCGGAACAAACAGCAATGGCCCGATGAAAATTCCGGTTATAACTAACCCACTCCGCCAAACTGTCGTCGTGGTCAGCAGCACGGAAACGGTCCAGCGCGGCCAATTCGTCGTCGATAGCAAAATCGCAGGCCCGGCGAATGCAGGATTTTTCCAACAGCAACCGCATTTCATAAAGGTCTTTAGCGTCGGCCAGGGAAATAGGCCGGATCAAATAACCCTTGCGCGGCAGAACCTCTACCAGCCCATGTTCCTGCAAACGCAGCAAAGCGTCCCGCACCGGCGATTTGCTGACGCCGTACCGTTCCGCCAAATCGTTCTCGAACACGCGCGATCCCGGCGCTAGGCCACAGGTCAGTATATCTGTCCTGATTCTGCTGTAAACGCCATCCCGAATCAGCCCGGACCCGTTATTCATGTTGCTGCTATCTAGCATATAACTATATTCAGAAATATCAGTTGATGACTTTATCTAGCTTAATAAATCAAAATATTCAAGGAATCTAGTATTTTATTAATTAAAAAGAATATTTATTTGTATTTTTTTACAGTATCTGACATATCACTGTTGGGAGAAATTGTCTGCCGAATACTGCCCAATTTTTTACAAGACACTGAATCTATTATGAAATATTACGGCCAGCATTGTATGCTGACGGCGATTGGTCAAAAAAAATTGAAAAAAATGGCGCCAAAACAGCTCGTAACCTGGGCAACTGGATTTATCCTGATCCTAACCGTAATCCTGTGGTCCCAGCCCGGCGAAACCGCCGGCGACAAACAGAAACATGTTCAGACCAAAGCGAAAATTTGGTTTCAATGTGAGTTTGCCCACAGCCGCATACCGCCGGAGGACAATTGCCACATGCTGGACGACGACGGTTTTCTGGTGGTCGATAACGTCATCTTCCACATCAAGGTTTCGGACAGCGATGAAGCCAGCTGCCGCGGCCAGCGGTTCGGACATTGTTTTCAGAGATCCCGCAAACAGATTACCGTCAGCAGCGATGAGATCGGGCCCATCATCCGGACCGAGAACGGTTTTGCCGTCGATTTTCTGGGATGCACTCAAAAATACCGGATGATATCGCTGGGGCACTATGTGAGAGTGACGCCCGACGACGAGCAGTGCTATTGGACGCCGGATAAACATTATTATGTCACTCAATATAAAGGCAGGCTTATATCGGCGGACGAATAAGACGTTATTTTGTCACTTTAATTTTTACAAACCGGTGACAATCTCTTCCAGAATTTGCCCCATGGAGTCATCGAGCACGTGCTTTTGCGGTGGGCCGTCAAAATAGAAGGTCGGTATATCAGCGAAACCAGCAAACGGATCACAGTGTTTCAAATCCGCTTGATTGAGCAACTTCAAGCCAGCTTTATATTTAGCTGCATGACTATAGCGGGCAATAAACAATTTTGCAGCCCCTGTTTCAACCGGACCATTGGCGGCAACTAAAGCAATCGGCTCCAGATCATCGGGGCCATCTTTGCCTTCTGCTTTAAAAAAATCATAGACCGCTTCGGTCACCGTTGGATACCAGGGATTGAAAAGATCGTCGGCAATAATTATGCCTCCGGCGCAAATGGCTTGGCGGGCCAGATGAAGATCATGGGTAACAGCTTCCAAACCGTGATCTCCGTCGACGCTGAACAGCCGGATGACCTGGCCGCCGAACCGGCCTGTGAGATCGCCCCCGGTTAGGGAACTGCTATCGACCGTTTGGATATCGACGGTGCCGTCGTCCAAACCATACCGCGACAAATTCTTGCCGAAATCTGTCAACATGTCCTGATCCGAGCCCGGCGGCTGGCCAAAAATATCGATAGCGAACGCCCGCTCACCTTCGTTCAAACCCTGACAAAGTAACAGGAACAACCTGCCTTTGAATACGCCGATTTCAGCTATAGGGCCGGCAACACCGAAAACATCCTGCAGTTCGAGAATGGACCATATGACGGAGACCGAACCGCTTTGCAGTGCGCCCGGCACCGATTTTACCCCGGTGGCCGCATATTCCGCCAAGGATTGTGCCGAGAACTTTTTTGCGAGACGATTGTGAATTTCTATTTCCTACTAATTTCACTCTGAAAGCTGCTCCGGGAATAATCGCTACGGATCGATACGAAATCAACCGTTTAATAAATCGAGAACTTTAATTCGCTCTTTCCTCTATCTCTTTCAACCGATAGTCTACCTCCAAAGGGAGCGCTCAAATAATAAAGAAAAAAACAATTCTCCGGACCAAATCCGGTTCCGGTTTTCAAAGATCGTATAGAAAGGTCTACCAATGGCTGTTGAAGTACGCAGAATTATCATGGAGCAATATGAGTTTCAGGCCGTTCTCAATATTCATTCTCAAAGCGGTGATAGTTCCCTTCCCAAGGGATTCGTCGCCAGCTTCAACATTACTGAAAACTCACCCCTGGAAATTGGCGTTAGCATTCGGAAAAAAGACGGTGTGCAGTCTTATGTACCAATGGGAGAAAATGATATATTGTCGGCGCTTATAAATTCCTGCATTAAAACCAAAATATCGGTTTCTCAAAAATATAATAAAACGGTGAAATTTTTGGATAGTAAAATCGCCTTCGATATGTCCTTGAACAATCCTTCATTTGTGGCAAACAACTAAATTAACCGCTCGTAAAGCGGGCCATAAACTCTTTCTTACCCGCTTCATC
>PBQI01000149.1 GCA_002725625.1 Rhodospirillaceae bacterium
CAGTTGGCGCAGGCCGGTATGATCATGATGGTGTTTGAGAACTTCGACAGCTCTTTGAAAGATCGGGGCTATCTGGCTACGGGCGGGCAGATCATCGACCAAGCCCTTGGTCCCGGTAAATTGGCGTTACTCTTACAAGGACGACCTGGGCTACGGTATAGGCAATCAGCTTCGCGCCATATTTGATTTTGGAATTGTCGACAAACGTCCGTTTAAGAACAAAATAGAAGCCTTTAAATGGCTCGATCTGCCCAGCGACTATAAAATACCCGATAGCTAAATTGATCCCGCTGTTTTGTTTGCTATGATCGTCGGATGACAGCACTAACAAGCAAAAAACCTATTGTCATGATCGCCGGGCCAACGGCCAGCGGCAAGTCAGGGCTGGCGTTGGCGACGGCCATTGAGCTCAACGGCGTTATCATCAATGCTGACAGTATGCAGGTCTATCGGGAACTCAGGGTTTTGACCGCAAGACCCGATGAAAACGACGTCGCCCTGGCGCCACATAAACTATACGGAATACTGCCCGCCGCTACTGCCTGCTCGGTTGGTCAGTGGCAGGAAATGGCGACGGTTGGAATCAAAGCCGCCTGGGATGAAGGTAAATTGCCAATCCTAACCGGCGGTACCGGGCTTTATTTCAAATCCTTGATGGGCGGGCTGAGCGCCATACCCGATATTCCAGAAAAAATTCGACAGGCAGCAAGGGCAAAACAGGAAGAAATCGGGACACCGGCACTGCACAAAGAATTGGCGGAGGTTGATCCGGTATCAGCAAAGCGCCTCAATCCATCCGACAGCCAAAGGATTATACGTGCCTATGAAGTCTACCAGGCGACGCGACGCAGTCTGACTTCCTGGCATGCGGACGATCCGGCAACCCCACCCTTGGATGCCCGCTACCACGTCATTAAATTCGAACCGCCCCGGGATATCCTTTATGCATCCTGTGAAGCCCGTTTTGACTGGATGTTTGACCACGGGGCAATGGCGGAGGTTGAGGCGTTGCTTGACCTTAAGCTGAATAGAGACTTGCCGGCAATGAAGGCTTTGGGCGTTGCGGAGCTATCGCGGCATCTCGCCGGTGAACTGAACAAGGAAGAAGCTGTAACACGCGCCAAACGGGTCACCAGAAACTACGCCAAACGACAATTGACCTGGTTTAGGAATCAGATAAATGCGTCAGAGACCATTTTTGCGCAATATTCAGAAAGTTTATTACCTGAAATCTTTCCAAAAATTCGTAAGTTTGTATTGACGACGCAATAATAAAGGGATAGTTTCCCGCCGAAATCGCGCCACGGGCCCCGTTTGGCAAGTCCTCCGGAAAGCCCATTTGGCGCGGTATTTTTTGCACTATTGCGTAAAATCAGCAAAACACCAGTTCGTTTGAGTATCCAATTAAGGAGGAGAAAATGTCGAGTGACCGGCTAACCGGCGGAGAAATCATCCTAAAAGCCCTGAATGATCAGGATGTGGATGTTGTATTCGGCTATCCGGGCGGCGTCACCCTTCCGCTATACGACAACATTTATCAGCAGAACAAGCTGCATCATATCCTCGTGGGACACGAACAGGGCGGTGTGCACGCCGCCGAAGGTTATGCCCGGTCCACCGGCAAGCCGGGGGTTGTTTTGGCAACATCGGGTCCCGGCGCCACCAATACGGTGACCGGTCTGGTTGATGCGCTGATGGACAGCATCCCGATTGTTTGCATTACCGGGCAAGTTATCAGCGAACTCATAGGAAATGACGCTTTTCAGGAAGCCGACACATCAGGCATTACGCGGCCGGCGACCAAGCATAATTATCTGGTCAAATCGACAGATGATCTGGCCCGGGTTCTCCATGAGGCCTTTTTTGTCGCTACCCATGGGCGCCCGGGGCCGGTTTTGGTTGATATTCCCAAGGATGTTATTCTGGGAACCGGATCCTATTTGACCCCGGACCAGGTCGAGCCTCGCAATTACAAGCCGCGGGACAAGGGTGATCAGTCGGCAATAGAACAGGCCGTCGATCTACTGGCGTCTGCCAAGAAACCGATTATTTACGCCGGCGGCGGCGTCATTAATTCCGGGCCGGAAGCGTCTAAACTGTTAGGTGAAATGGTCAAGCTGACCGGCTATCCTTGCACGCTGACGTTAATGGGACTGGGCGCCTTTCCGGCGTCAGACAACCAGTACATCGGCATGCCCGGCATGCACGGCACATACGAAGCAAATCTGGCCATGCATGGTTGCGATGTCATGATCAATATCGGCGCCCGTTTTGACGATCGGGTGACCGGACGGCTGGATTCATTTTCTCCGCTTTCACAGAAAATTCACATCGATATCGATCCGTCTTCAATCAATAAAAATGTTGCCGTCGATATCGGCATTGTTGGTGACGCCGGCAGTATCCTGCAGGATATTATCGGCCTCTGGAAGAAAAAGAAGCCGACAGTGGATCAGAAAGCGCTGAAAAGCTGGTGGACGACTATCGAAGAATGGCGCAATATCGAGTGCCTGGGGTTCACCCAGGAAGACGACGATCCCATCAAGCCGCAACACGCTTTGGACCGCCTTTATGAGATCATCAAGGACACGGATGTTTATGTCACCACTGATGTGGGCCAGCACCAGATGTGGGCGGCCCAGTATATCCGGTTTGATGAACCCAACAGATGGATGACATCGGGCGGGCTCGGCACCATGGGCTATGGTATTCCGGCGGCCATGGGTGCCCAGGTTGCCCATCCAGATTCGAGCGTCATCTGCGTCACCAGCGAAGGGTCAATGATGATGAACGTTCAGGAAATGCTCACCATTGCCCGCAATCGCCTGCCGGTTAAGATTCTGAACCTTAACAACAAAGTGCTGGGCATGATCCGTCAGTGGCAGGAACTGTTCCACGGCAACAACGAATCTCAGTGTGATCTAAGCAACGGACCGGACTTCATCAAGCTGGCCGAATCCATGGGTTTCACGGCCTTGAGCTGCGATAAACCGGAAAATGTCGAAGCCACCATAAAGGAAATGCTAGCGACCGAAGGACCTGTCTTCGTCAACATGGCAACCGACCGTTTTCAAAACGTGTTCCCGATGATACCGGCGGGCGCCGCCCATAACGAAATTGTCCTCGGTCCCGAGCAGCGGATGAAGGTGGCCGACGACAGCGATAATGTGATGGCCTAAGAAACAGGCCGGACAATAAATTCAGGAGCGATAGAACGTGGCTGGTAATAATAATGGATCACAAGAACATGTCTTTTCCGTGCTCGTCGATAACGAGTCGGGCGTCTTGGCGCGTGTCATCGGCTTGTTTTCAGGGCGGGGATATAACATTGAAAGCCTGACAGTCGCCGAGGTCGATCCGGATGGTCACTATTCAAAGATCACCGTTGTGACTTCGGGTACGCCCATGGTGATCGAACAAATCCGTGCCCAGTTGGAACGTTTGGTGCCGGTCCGGCGGGTTGCCGACCTGACAACAGATGGCCCGGCGGTCGAAAGAGAGCTGGCCTTGATCAAAGTTTCGGGCGAAGGCGAATCTCGGGTTGAATCCCTGAGAATCGCCGATATATTCCGGGCTCATGTTGTCGACAGCACGAATAATTCCTTTGTGTTTGAAATTGTCGGCAACTCGGACAAGTTGGACGCCTTCATCGAATTAATGAAGCCGCTCGGATTGGTGGACATATCACGCACTGGCGTGGTCGCCATTTCCAGGGGGTCGAAAGAACTTTAACTCATTTACCTGCCGGATTTTCCGGTCAGGGTTTTTGCAATCAAACTGCGGGGAATTTTACCATGCGCGTTTATTATGATCGTGACGCCGACGTCAATCTGATCAAAACCAAAAAAGTTGCCATCGTCGGATATGGCAGCCAGGGGCACGCCCATGCCCTCAACCTCAGAGACAGCGGTGTCACGGATATCGCCGTGGCGCTGCGCCAGGGCTCGGGCAGTATCGCCAAGGCCGAGGCCGAGAATTTAAAGGTCATGTCACCGGCGGAAGCCGCCGCCTGGGCCGATGTTTTGATGATCCTGGCACCGGATGAAATTCAGGCCGATCTATACAAAGACGAAATCCATGACAATCTAAAAGAAGGCTCGGCCATTGCCTTCGCTCACGGATTAGCCGTTCATTTTGGCCTGATCACGCCGCCGCAGGGCGTCGATGTCTTCATGATCGCCCCCAAAGGCCCCGGCCATACGGTGCGGTCCGAATACGCCCGCGGCGCCGGCATACCCTGTCTTATCGCTGTCGATCAGGACGCCAGCGGCGCGGCCCTTGATGTCGCCCTGTCCTACGGTTCCGCCATCGGCGGCGGCCGTTCCGGCATTATCCAGACGACCTTCCGCGAAGAATGTGAAACTGATCTGTTCGGAGAGCAGGCTGTCCTCTGCGGTGGCTTGACCTCGCTCGTTCAGGCCGGTTGGGAAACCCTGGTGGAAGACGGCTACTCCGAGGAAATGGCCTATTTCGAATGCCTCCACGAAGTGAAACTGATCGTCGACCTGATGTACGAAGGCGGCATCGCAAACATGCGTTATTCCATCTCCAACACGGCGGAGTTCGGTGACTATGTCAGCGGTCCCCGGATTATTGATGCCGATGTCAAAAAACGGATGCGCGGTGTCCTCGACGATATCCAGTCCGGCAAATTCGTTCAGGACTGGATGATGGAAAACAAAGTCGGCGCGCCCCGCTTCAAAGCCATGCGCCGCCGCGCGGCCGAACACGATATCGAAAAAGTTGGCAATAAGCTTCGCGACATGATGCCGTGGATCACCGACAACGCTCTGGTGGACAAATCGAAGAACTAGAAATAATTCGATTAAAATTTAAAAGGGCATCTTTAGGGTGCTCTTTTTTCACTGCATCTCGTCGCCCCTCAACCTGAGCGCCCACATGAAACCCAGACAGACACCTTTGGTCAGGGGCAGCAGGATGAGGGTAAGGATAACGACGGCCGGAATCCAGAAAGCCAGTGCCAATTGGGTGGGCGGCGAATAGTTCACTTCCACATGAAAAATGATCGGCGCCAGGATATGTCCCATGACAATTATGGTCAGCCAGGGGGCAAAATCATCGGTGCGGATATGGGCGTAGCCTTCGCCACAGTGGCCACAGGCTCGGGCCGGTTTCAAATAACCGCCGAACACCCGCCCCATGCCACAATTGGGACAGCGTCTGAAAAGTCCCCGCAGGATAGACCGCCCGACTGACCGGGGTTCGTGATTATTGTTCATATTTTTTGAGACTGGATTTCTATCAAGTGCAAGTATCGCGGTATTCGTGCATCATGCGGGCAAGCTTATAAGAGTTTCGCTGCAATGGTCGAACATTAATTTTACCTATCTGCACCTTATAGTTCGGCAGAGACGTCTCCAAAACCGCAATCCGCTGGGCTAAATCCGCTCCCACTTCCAAAAAATTTAGAAATGGCGGAATTTTATTGATCCAGTCATTTCTGAATTTTGGCAATAGCCGCCGACAATCTCTGGTGGTTTCTTCGTTTAACCGGAAATTCGATAATACCCATGTCTGCCCGCCTCCGGATCTCATTTAATAGGTTTATGAATACTACCACATCAAGGAAGGAATTCCCTTTATTCCGGTCATTGTTCAGCCTACCCCTGCTGCTCCCAGTAGCCAACCGGCAGGTAATAAACTTTCGAAAATCAGTTTATTAAGACTATTTTGTTGACTTTGTGCTTAAACCCTTTTTTAAAAGACTAATGAAGAGTGCCTGCGAAGCGTTCGAAGCTTTATCCAGGCTCTCAGAAATGGAAACTCGAAATGTTTGTCGTGCAGGAAAACAGTTCTGAATATCAGATCAGCGTGTCGGTAATCACCGTCGCGGCTCACCTGTGGGCAAAACGTTCAGCGTGTGCCATTATTTCTGGCGACCTTTTTGGTCCGGACCGGACCCTACGACTTACTCGCCCCTGATCGAACATGCTTATGAACAGCGTGTGTTCAGGGGACCCAGCAGCACTCAAAGTCGTATAACGTATTTTAGAAAGGTCCAGTCTTATGACTAAACAAAATAACCCCGATCGAATAATTATTTTTGACACCACCTTGCGTGATGGCGAACAGTCGCCGGGCGCCTCCATGAATTTGTCCGAAAAACTGCGGATCGCCGAACTCCTGGAGGAAATGAGCGTCGACATCATTGAAGCGGGCTTTCCCATCGCCTCTGACGGCGATTTTAAAGCCGTCAACGAAATCGCTAAGGTGGTCAAAGACTCCGTCGTCTGCGGCTTGTCGAGGGCCGGTAAAATGGATATCGAGCGCTGCGCCGAAGCCATCAAGCCGGCGGCGCAGTCGCGCATTCATACCTTCATATCCACCAGCCCGTTGCACATGAAGTACAAGCTGCAGATGGAGCCTGAAGATGTGCACCAGGCGGTTATCGACAGCGTCACTTACGCCCGCACATTCACCGATAACGTGGAATGGTCCTGCGAAGACGGCTCGCGCACCGAACATGATTTCATGTGCCGGTGCGTGGAAAGCGCCATTGCCGCCGGAGCGACCACCATCAACGTTCCCGATACAGTGGGCTATGCCGTTCCCGACGAATACCATGACCTAATCGCCATGCTGTTCAACCGGGTGCCGAATATCGACAAGGCCATTATTTCTGTGCATTGCCATAACGATTTGGGTCTGGCCGTCGCCAATTCTTTGGCAGCCGTCAAAGCCGGTGCCCGGCAGGTGGAATGCACCATCAATGGTCTGGGCGAACGGGCCGGCAATGCAGCCATGGAAGAGGTCGTCATGGCCTTGCGCACCCGCCAGGACAACATGCCGTATGATTGCAACATCAGGACCGAAAATATCACCAAGGCATCTAAGCTGGTATCAACGGTGACCGGTTTTACTGTTCAGCCCAACAAGGCCATCGTCGGCGCCAATGCCTTTGCCCATGAAGCGGGCATTCACCAGGACGGCGTTCTGAAAAATGCTGCCACTTATGAAATCATGACACCGGAATCCGTGGGCTTGAGCGAAAGCAAATTGGTTCTCGGTAAACATTCGGGACGCCATGCTTTCCGCGAAAAATTGAGCGAATTGGGTTACGACCTGGGTGACAATGCCGTCCAAGACGCCTTCAAGCGCTTCAAGGATTTAGCCGACCTCAAAAAAGACGTTTTTGACGAGGATATTGCCGCACTGATAGACGAAACCTTTGTGCGAACCAACGACCATATCAAGCTGACAAGTTTGGAAGTCCTGTGCGGCACCGAACACCAGCCGTCCAAGGCCAGTCTCGGTCTGGAAATTGAAGGCGAATCAAAAGACATCGATATGACCGGTGACGGCCCCGTTGACGCCATTTTCAAGGGTATCAAGAAATTGACTGCCCATGAGGCCCATCTGCAGCTCTATCAAGTGCATGCGGTGACGCAGGGGACGGATGCCCAGGCTGAGGTGACCGTGCGCCTCGAAGAGAACGGTAAAACTGTCAATGGTCAGGGA
>PBQI01000150.1 GCA_002725625.1 Rhodospirillaceae bacterium
TATTGTCCAGAATAGTTTGGTCGTTAAAATCTTGCTTAATGGTTACGTCACTTCCTAAGCCTCCCGCAAAATCATCTGAACTAAATGTAGCCTTGTTGTTGATGTAAGTTATTATATGATTACCACTCCACACATCGGTAACCCCCGACCCCAAATCGTTTATTTCTCGGTGCTTATCAGCGTCTCCAGAGTGGCTTGTAAGGTCGGCGTCATCAGCTTTTAGAGCAAGTTCGGTATTGATTTTACTGGCACTAAATAAATCCGTATTATTAACGCCCGAGTCGTCTATTTCTCGGTGAACACTATTGTCTCCAGAGTGGCTTGTAAGGTCAGCGTCATCAGCTTTCAGAGCAAGCTCGGTATTGATTTTACTTGCACTGAACAAATTGTACTCACCCGTGCCAGAGTCATTTATCGTTCTGTGAAGACTATTGTCTCCAGAGTGGCTTATATCCGCGTAGTCGGTGTCGTGGTCGTGTCCGAGGGTAGCGTATTCGGTTGCGTGGTTGTGGGAAGTATTGGATTTACTGGCTAACAGAGTATTTACCTTACTGTTAGAAAAAGTTTCAGTAGTCCCCGTACCCACGTCGTTTATAGCCCGGTGTTTGGTATCGTCGCTTATATGGTCCGCCGTAGCTTCTGTAGGAAAGAATATATTCTGTAATTCATCTTGGGCCGAATCTCCCACATAAACATTTATAAGACTTTGGGGTAAGCTATCCACGTAATAGGTTCCGTCCCCGTTGTCCTCTATCGTATGGGCTAAATTTCCGCTTTTGTCCGCTATTACCGTATCGTTAACGTCGCGGATTTTAACATCTAAACCGGAAATAAGTTCGTCGCTATTTTGTCCAAATATTCCGAAAGAAAATCTACTCATTTTATTAAGTTCCTTATTTTATTGTTAGTCATTCGTCCACCCTTACGCCTATCCTATAGGCAAACATACACCCGATTAGGTTATCTATTGAAGGCCGGGTATAAATATAATTTACGCTTGTTAGTTCCATTTCTATTTCGTCTTTCATTATATACCCATCTTGGGGTATTATGGCGACAGAATCTATTAAACAATCGTAACAAATCATTGGGAAGTCTATATGGGGTATTAGTTTTACAAAGTTAGACCGGTTATAAATATCCATTAACTTGTCTATGTGTCCGCCGGTTACACTAGCAAAATTATATTTAGCGGTAAACCGCCACCTCGGGGGGCCACTTATATACTTACCGTCAATATTTTCGAAGCGGTCCGTTTCGTCTGAATAAGTGTCTTCCCTTTTTCCCTTGTTCGCTACTGGTAAATCTACGCGTATGGGGTTAGACATATTCACCGGGTCGTCATAGTAAATAATGGTTGGTCCACCGCTTCCAGTGTAAGCCATTTAATTTCTTCCTTTATTATAAAAGGGGCGTTCGTATCCCGGGGGAAAACCGGCGGAATTAAAAAATTCCGTTAGCAACCCAAAACCGTAACGCCCCCTATTTTTATTTAATTCCATTTTCTTATCCTAGTTATCTAGTATAACTATATTTCTATAAGCGATTATGGGAGATTGGCCGGCCCAATATACAGATAGTTTTATCCTATAGTCTTCGTAACCGGCATTTTTATTTACACCGTCGTAAACTTCATCGGTAAGCGAACTAGAATAAACGTTGGTAGGGGGGTGTAGGTCGTATGCAATAATGGCCACGGTAACAAAAGTTGGCCCCATTTCTTGTTGTAGTTTTAATTCCACCCAAACAGAACTTTGGGACGACGGCCAACCGTCCCCAAAATACTCCCAAGTAATATAAAGTTCACCACCAAAAGCCCAAGTATGTTGAGTGTTCGGTTGGGGTAAGTAAATTTCAACGGAAGGGTCAGACGGGTTAGGCCCTTCGCCCTCTTCTTGTTCTTCGGTATATTCCATTAACGTAAAATCGTCGGATACTTCGGTCTTAAAACTTACGGTATTATCTAAAAAGCTTTGTTCTAATTCAATAACCCGGCCTATACTGTAGTCGGCGGTATTCCCGTCCGCCGTAACTACTATTTCGTCCATAAGGGCTATTCTGTCGTCCCCGGTTGGGGGGTCGTATAATTTAATGTTGTATTCTTGTCTTGTACTTTGAGCGTATAAACTGTATTGTTGGACTATAGCGTCTAATTCGTTCTTCCTTAATACTAAACCATAGGTACTTACTTTTCCGCTACTGGAATCTTTTTCGTAACGTGAAACCGATACTTCCGATTCTTTATTTTTTTCCGTTTCCCTTTCCCGTTCTAAAAAATTACTAGAAATTACTTGTTTGGTATTGTTGGCGTCGTTACGCGGTAATAAATGTATTTTATCTAACGGGTCCACATAAAACCACCGGTTAGACACTATCGCCAAATCTTTTAAAATGTCGGACCCGTTTTTATTTCGGTAGTGTAATCTATATTCGTTATCGAAAGGCGTTTCCATACTGCCGAAGATTAACCAGTAGCCGAAAAGGTCCGTAGGGTTTTTAGCTTCCGCCACCCAATAGGTATTAGTAGAATCATAATCCCAAGCTAATTTTATAATAGGATTTTCCCACCCTTCGCGTTTTAAGTAAGACCAGATTTTATTCTGTCCTATATTGCCCAGATTGGTAAAGTCGCCGTTATTTACCTTCGTACCGTACCCGTGAAGACTAGGCCAAGTATCGTGAAACGGGGCAAGTGGGAAAAATTCGTGGGTAGCTTGTATATCACCTACCCCCCCACCGGTACAATCGTAGGCGAAAATATAAGCCCCCATAGTCGGCAGTTTAAAATCAAACCAAGGGACTACTAACGATATTGATATAGTCCAGTTAAAAGGCCAACCCCAGTAATGAGACCAAGCCCAATTTAGAAAAGCCCCGTAAGATATTACCGTCTTAATGAATAAACCGACATCGTACCGTAGGGCGGTATACCTATAACCGGAAGGGTAATTTGACGCGGATTGTTTCCGTATTTCTATCTTGTCTTCGCCGAAAATAACTTCGAATAGAAAGTTAATAAACCCGAATTGTCGCATTTTAAAAATAGTATTACCAAAGAAGTTTTTTATATCGCTTTCCGTAGTCGGTACGCTATCTTCGTCCGCCGTAAAGTTAGTACCCCTTTTATTATTTACACTTGTACAGACTTCCCCTACTATTTCGTGTAACGGTTTAGGCGAATCCATTAACTTAAATTCTGTTATAGGTTCTTCGCCTTCGTCTTCGGTTACTTCGCCGACCAAGGTATCTTTAAGTAATAACGCGTTAGGGAATACGGTAAATTCCGGGGTATCCGAATATTCTTTGCGGATTTCGTCCACAAATCCGTTAAGTAGTGGAATCCCGGAATTGGCCTCTTCTATTTTAACGAAGTCTAAACGTTCCGGCCACGTAAAGGCGTCCCCGAAACTGGCTTTATGTAGGTTAAAAGTAAATTCCTTAACCCGGTATTCGTTTAAGCCTTCCCCCTTTAGGGTTTCCGTAAAGGCGTCCGGGAATCCATCCTTCATTACAAACGGCGTTACATCTGCCCAATCTTGGTTAGCCGGTTTATGGAATATATTAACTTTAGTCGCCATTATAAACGGCCCCGTTTAAGTCTGTTTTCCGCTATTATAATATCGGAACCGCGTACGGTGGTCCGGGCCGGGCTACCCTTAACAACCTTTACAAGTTCTTTTAAACTTTTTTCCATTTCCGTAATGTCGGGTCCTTGGCGTTGTTGTTGTATCCCCGGGAAGTGGCCCGTTAAAGCTATGTTCCCCAAGCTTATTTCGTGGGCTATCATAGGGGTAAGTTCTTTTTTAGCGTATTCTTTAAACCCTTCTACCGGGGCCACAAATTCCGGCCCGGCTTCCCCTAATAAGCCTATAGTCGGTTGGTTTACTAGTCCACCGTGGGCGAAGGCTTGGACCATACCTTTAGCGGTTTCTAGTAACCCTATACCGGCCCCATAATACGCCAATTTCGGGACCAAAGTAAGGCCAAGGGTTAGACTTTCCGAAGCGAAAATTTTAGCTAATTCGATAGCCATTCCTATTTGAGCCGAAGTAATTTTGTCTATTAGTTCGCCCTTTAAAAATTCTTTAACCCCACCGCGTAGCTTCCCGAACCTTTCCATCGCTAACTGGCTTAACTGGTCGTCGTATTCGGCTTGTTTGGTTTTTAGTTCTTGTTCGTCTTCTATTGAACCTTCTAACGCTTCCTTACGGTCTTGTAAAATTTTGAAATACCTAGAAAAACTTGTTAAGCCTAATTCGTAGTTACGGTCTTCGGCGTCTTTTAAGCGGTCCACTTCGTCTTCGTAGCTATCTTGCTTTTCGTTATTTAATTCTATTACTTTTAGCCTTAAATTTTCATAAGCTAACTCTTCTTCAGCCGTCATATTTACAACTTCGGCCATTATATCTATTTTATCTTGGTAAAACTTTATTTCGTCGTCTATTCCTTGTTGTTTTGCCTTTATTAACGCCAATTCGTCTTTTATATTAGCCACTCTCTTGGCTTCGGCTTTCTCGCTATCTTTAAAACCCCGCCACATACGATTTATAACAATTTGTAATTTTTCTTGCTCTATTTTTTGTTCCGTTGTTTGATTAGTTAGCTTTTTTAACGCGTTCCTTCTTTGTACTAAAAGATTATATACCGCCTTATCGCCTTTTCTTTCCGCTTGTAACATTAGTAGTTTTTGTTCGGCGGTAGTTAGGGTAACTATGGCACTGGTTACTTCCTTTAAGGCTTCTACCCGTTCTTCTAGTGCCTTTTTTTCGTTTTGTAGGTCTTCTAAAGAGACGTCGTCGGCTTGCCCTTGCTCTTTTTTCTTTTTAATAAGTCTATCTATTGTATCTATTGCTTTTGCCAAGGCCTTATTATAGCTACCCATCTCGGTAGACTTGTCCATAACTCTTTTATCCATAGCGTTTTCGGTGGCCGGGTCCCATATATCACTTGCTTGTATGGGCTTTTCCTTTTTCAGCTTCTCTTGTTCTACCCGTAGTTCTTGTAGGGACCACTTTAATAAGTCGGAGTCTTTTTTAACAGAAGCGAAAGCTATATCATTATACAAAGAATATTGTATAGACCGTAAACTTGCACCTTGGTTTAGTTGGGTTTTCCACCGGCTCGTCTCTACTTCTCCACCTTCTACTACCTTTTTGGTTAATTTATCGCGGACCCCAATTTCCTTGTCTAAAACTTCTATTCTGTCTAAAGCGGATTGAAGTTCTGTATAACCGGAAGCGTCGCGGACCGCTTGTTCATAACCGTAAATAGCTTCTGCGGACCTATCTACGGCGTCGGTCGATTCGTCGGCTTTCCCTACTAACCATTCTATAGCCGAACCGATAAGCAAGATACCGGCCCCAATACCGGTAGAAATAAGCGTAGCCTTTAAAGTCTTTAGGCTTAAAGTGGTCGTCCTAATACCCCGGCGTAACAAAACCATAGCAATCCTATAAGCCCTTACGGTTTTTATACCGGCGAATATCGAACCGTTTACCGATAGCATTACCAATTTAAAAGTAACAAGGGAACCTATAAGTGCTATTATTGCCTTTTTCCAGTTTTGTATAACTACGATTAGGCCTCCCATAACCGAGTTTAGAAGCGGTAGGGTAATACTGCCTAATTCTATTAAGATTGCGTTAAAATTATTCTTTAATAGTGCAGATTGGAAGTTAACCGTAGCTTCCATTTTCCGGAAAGCTTCATCGGTGGCCCCTAACGCATTCCGCATAGCGTCCAAGTCGTCGGTAGCCATTTGGAACTTATTAGTAAGTATAAGGATAGCCCTTGCCCCTTGCCGTCCGAAATTTTCTACAAGTTCTTCCTTTGAAGCCCCCCCTAATTCTTTAATAGTTCCTATTAGCCCCTTGGTCTTTATTAGTTGCCCGCCGGTTGTATTGGTTAATCGCTTTAACAATTTATTAGCGTTAGAAGCTGGGTTGGATAATTCGGTAATAGCACCGGCTAAAGCCGTGGAACTCATTGCCGTATTCATAGAGTTTTTAGTAAGAGTGGCGAAGGCCGAAGCTACCTCTTCGAATTCTACCCCCATACTGGAAGCGACCGGTATAACTTGGCCTAAATTTTGGGCCATTTCGCCGAAGGTAGTTTTCCCGCGTTTGACCGTAGTAAACATAATGTCGGATACTTGTCCCGCTTCATCCGCCGAAAGACCATAAGCGTTTAATACTGTAGTAATACCATCTACGGCGGTTTTAACATCGGTTACCCCGGCCGTGGCGGACCGGGTAGCCGTTTCTAAAAAGCCTATAGCTTCGGACGAATCTATAGACGCGGAAATAACTTCGTAAAGACCTTCGCTTAATTCGGTAGTAGACGCCGGTAAACGTTTAGATAATTCTAATACTTCTTTAGATAGTTCGGCTACTTGTGGCCCGGATTCGCCTAAAAGGGTATTTACTTCCGCCATTTTAATTTGGAAATCTGTAAACGGTTTTAACATACTGCCGACCATTTGTAAGCCCATTTGTATACCGTTCATAGCCAACCCAACCTTGGCGAAGCCGGCGGTAAGGCCGGTAGTAAAGCTTTTTACTTGTTTATTTGTCTTCCCTATTTCTTTATTTACACCACGTACGCCCCTTACTATGTCCGTAGTATCGGCTTTAATCTGGAATATTAACTTATCTTGGGCCATTTATTATTTATAGTCTTCGTTTTGTTGTCTTGTGTATTTGTGTTTCTTGTCTATCCATTTTAAGGCTTCTATTTGTGTAATGTTTTCCTTTATTTCCCGGGCTTTAACTATGTCCATATCCGCAAGAAAGAAAATTAAGTCTTCCAAATAGTGTATAACATTATGGTCTTCCTCGTCTTCCTCTTCTAAAGACCTAAAGAAGTCCACGGCATTTTCGCCGGTGTTTTCGCTATCTACTTTGTCGATTTTTTCACGACCGGCGATATAGCTTTTAATTTCATTAGAAGCCCGTCGTTTAATACTAAAAAATCCGATACGATTTTTTCGAAAACACTATTAGGAATTTCCATTATATCTATTTCATCTATTGGTCCCTTTAATACAACCCTAAAAAGGTCTGTAATAGTCCCTTCCTTCGTTATTTCTGTTATTAGGCCTTGTATATCGTTCATCTTGTCGCCGTCCATAGTCGAGAATATTTCGGCTAATTTTATATCTTGGCCTATTGTTAATTCGCCTTGCCATACTTTTACCCCTTGTATGGTGTAGGTCTGTTTACCGGTGGTTTTTGCCATTTGGTTTTCCTTTGTTTTGCCATTGTTAAAAAGCGTTAAGGGTAGTTATGTTTCCGCTTATTGTTATAATGTTACCAGTATATACTCCACCGTTTACCGGTAAGGTTATTATAGCAAAAAATTGACGCGGAAATGGTTGTATTCTAAAATAATAGTCGCCCGTATTTAAGCCGGAAATAGTCGCGTTATTAAATTTTACCTCTTCACCCCGGCCGGACGGGTCTACGGGTACGCCGTCTTCCGGAAAGGGAACCCAAGATAACGAACTTTTATTATATAGGGACCAATCCGTCCTATCGTCTTCGGTAAAAAAACTATATTCCGGTTGGCCCATTGGCCCGGAATTAAAGGTAGTTTCTGTATCTATTTCTAGTAAAAACTGTAGCCGGGCATCTCTTATTGTTATCGGGGTTAAAAAGTGGAAGACCATATCTTCGGTATTGGATTTAGGCTTTATTATTCTTTTGTCCGAAATTTCGGGTAATGTAAAGTCCACATTAGTATAGACCGTTTTACTTTCTGCGGTCCCCCCTTGGCTTACTTCATCGTATAAAGTTACTTCGATATTGATGTCTGTAAATTCTTGTTGTATGCGGAAGTCGGTAGGGCTATCCCAATGTATGGGAATTTCTTTATAACGGGGGGAGAGGTTAATGTTATCGTAATCTTGGCCAACCGTTGGCCGTAAGGTGGCGTCTTCCCAAGCCGAAGTCTCTTCGGAATAAAACCGAAGCCCCCCAATACTACACGGCATAGAATCCGGTTCCTTTACCTTAATAGTTATTATATGGTTATCGTCTATTTGTTCTATGGAAAGTATTTCCCATTTAAGCCGGGTTGGGGTTTTTGTTATTTTTATGGCCATATTAGTTTTGTCCCGGGGTTATAGTAAACTGTCGAACATTAGAAATAAGGCTTTCGTTTCCGTTTATATCCGCGATAATTACATAAACTTTTCTACCTTCCGGATTGCCGGAACCGTCAAAGTCCGCCAAAGTGCAAACCTTCGAAAATATTATATTTGGTCCGGACGGGGACGAAAACCCGCCCCCTAAAAAGTTGTCGTTTACCGGGTCCGGTTCGTTAGTATATGTTTGCTCGTAATATCTTATGCTAAAAATCATTCTTCAGTAAGCCCCAATAAAACCAAAGACATTTCGCCTATAGACCAGTTTTCTAAATCCGATACTTTCATAGGCGAGGAAGTTATTATACCGGCTATTACTTCTTGGTTTTGTACGGCGTTGGAATTCCCGGCTAAATCTTCGGCTATTGGGTAAACATTCCACCGGCCGGCCGTCCAATTTTCAGTAGTTACCGACCAATTCGGGGCCCCTTCTTGTACTGTTGTATCAATCCCTATTACCGTGTCTATATTTGGGTTAAATGTACTCGATAAGGTCCGATATATTGTTACTTTTGTCGTATCTTGGGCCATTATTTAGCCGGAACGAAATAATACACGTTCCCCCCTATAGTTACTTTTAGCCTACCCTTATCTATAATTATAGCACTTACGCCCGATAGGTGGCTATTACCAGTAGCACCGGTAGGACCGGTCGCACCTTGCGAACCAGTAGCACCGGCCGGACCGGTATTTCCTTTAACCCCATCGCTACCGGCGTCGCCTTTGGTCCCTTGGGGTCCAGTAGCCCCGGTAGTTCCTTGGTTTCCGGTATCGCCTTTAGCCCCGGTAGTTCCTTGGCTTCCTTCGTCCCCCTTTTCGCCCTTATCTCCTTTTCCGCCCTTGTCCCCCTTAAGCCCGGTCGTCCCTTGGGGTCCAGTAGAACCAGTAGCCCCGGGGTTTCCGGTATCGCCTTTAGCCCCGGTTGTCCCGGTGGTCCCTTGGGGGCCAGTAGGACCAGTAGAACCAGTAGCCCCGGTTGGTCCGCTTGGACCAAGAGGGCCAGTTGGTCCCCTATCGCCTTCCGGTCCTTGGGTCCCGGTATCGCCTTTGGTTCCTTGGGGTCCGGTAGGGCCGGTATTACCAGTATTCCCGGTATCGCCTTTAGTTCCTTGGGGGCCAGTTGGTCCGGTAGAGCCGGTATTTCCTTGGCTTCCGGTGTCCCCGGTATCGCCTTTAGCGGAAAGCTTGGCCCAATAAGTGGTAGAAGTGGAAGGGGTTTTATTTGTACCGGCTTTTATACCCACATAAGAAGAACCGTTATAAAATACCGCGTCGTCTATGGCGTAGGCCGTGCTACTACTATAAGTTCCTTTCCATACCAAGCCTTCCGGTCCAGTACTTCCGATAGGTCCGGTATTTCCAGTAGGACCAGTAGAACCGGCCGGGCCGGTAGCCCCTTGGGGGCCTTGGGGACCGGTGGCCCCGGTTGGACCTTGCGAAGTCGCATTAACCGAAGCCGGACCAAAAGCCCGGCCTATATATTGGTGTAATTCGTTAACGTCGCTACGAAGTTTTACTAATTCGCTACGTAAATTTTGGATAGCACCGTTAACACTTTTTAAGATACTTTCGTCGTCCGGTATATTCCCACTAACCAAAGGGCTACCGGCGTATTCCATAACCTTTTCCATTAAAGTAGTTTCGCTTATGTCTTTAGAAGTAAGCGAGTTTTTTAAAGTTATGTCATTGTCGAACGGCATATTTTCACCTTTTACGATTTAGTTATTTTAATGTAGCCCCCATAAATTTGGTGGGCGGTTGAAGTAGTACCCACATAAATAGAAATATACTTAGCACCATCAGAGTCGAAGTCGGTGGAATTTATTTCTACGTTAGTGTTTCCGCTTCCCTTTTGAACGGCAAGTCCGTTCGTAATCATACATTCGTAAATTTTAGTATTTATAGTATGGGAACAGTTTATACGGAAGTGGGTAACCGTAAACCCCCTAGGTATTACAAAAGTGGCCACCATTTCCAAGGACGACGATTTTACTATCGCGTGGCCCCCGTAATTATTTAACGCGACATTATAATAAGAGTTGTCGCCATTAGGGCAAAAATCTCCCGGGGTTACAATAATTTGGGTCGGGTCTAATAGGTATCCCGCATCTGCTTTCTTACTGTAAACTTCGCCAAAATTATCGTTACACTTGTCGAAAGCGTCGCGTATAGTGTCGCCGGAATTAGTCCCGGCGGTTCCAAGGCTTATAGTTTGTTGGCCCATTTATCCGGTTTTCCTTAAGGTTAAATTTCGGGCCACTAAATTAACGTGTAGTTAGTCTATGGCCATAATTCAGTAGCCCGAATAGTTAGGTAGATTCGTCTATTTCTTCTTATGAAGACGTACCGGTAATAGTGAAACTTGTTCCGGTAAATACGTAGCCGTTAGAGTGGCTTGTAATAGCCGGCGAACTTGGGGCCGTAGTATCTATAATAACCGAAAGGATACTACCATAACCACTATAACCGCCGGATTTATCCCTCCACCTTGCCCGGTATTGATGGGTAGCATTTACTAAGGCCGAAGGTTCTTGCAATGTATATGACCATTCTTTCGTACTGCCGTTTACAACAATAGTCATAGATGAGTCTGCTACATCGACAACCTTTGACCAAGACCCCGCCCCGGTTTTACGTTCTACTTCGTAGCGATTCAAAGATGCGTCCGGTGGTACTACCGAATTCGGACCGGTTAAAGTTACACCGGACTTTATCCTAGGCGTCGAATCGTTGGTTACGTTGTCCGAAGATGACGAACCGGAATCGTCTAATAGGTCTGGTAATGTTGGTGTAGTAGAGTCCCCCGATTTTAAATTTACAGTTGAAGAGGCCCCCGATTCATTCCCGGCCAAATCTGTAGCCTTGCCGGTAAGGGCGTGGCTTCCGGCCGAAAGCGTTAACGCTTTAGACCAGTTTCCGGAACCGTCTACGGTAGCCGTTCCTACTGATTGTCCTCCGTCGAAAAGTTCTACTGTTTTAGTGTCTGGCATTTTATATTATTCCTTATTTGTTTAGTTGTTTTTTTACTTCATTCCATACGGTGTTATCTAATTTATTAGAAGACCTATCGACTAAATAGTCGCCTATCTTAATTAGTACCGCTATAATAACCTTTTCAGTAAGTAACGCGGTGGCTATTGAACTTAATACCTTGGCTATCATAATGTTTTATCCTTGTTTTGTTTCCCATTTCCCGAACCGGTGGCTTAATTCGTCTATATTCTTTTCGACATTTCTAAAGCCCCGGCTTACTTGGTCGGTTAAGCTTTTAAATTTTTCATTAGTAACGGCTTCTATTACGTCTTGCTTTCTTTCTATTTGCCCTAATCGCCTATTCCACATATCCATATCGGTTTCGATTTTGGTTTCTAGTGTTCGCATATCCCGGTATAAAGACCTTAAAAGCGTTATAAAAGCGGAGAGGCTTACCGTAAAAACGATTTGTAAAACGATAAAAGCTACTTTCCATACGCTACCTATTTCCACCTTTAGCCTTCTTTTTCTTGGCCTTTTTCTTGGCCTTGTTTTTTTCTATCTTTTTATCTAAGTCCCCGTTATAATCCACGACGCCAAAGTCGTGAGCCGATTTACTTTCGGCCGGGTCTTCGAAGTAGCCGTCGTCGTGGTCCGGGTCGGGGACCAAAGTATAGCCCCAACCTATCCGGGTCTTAACATCCGACGGGTCGATTTCAATTAACCGGCCCGCCGGTGTTTTCATCTTAACCACCTAAACAAGTCCAAAGGTATTTAGTTAATTCTTTATGATGCGATATCAGCAACCACAAAACCCGGGGAATCGTGTTCGGGGATTGATTTACGGCAAACGATTTTAGTTTTTAAACCGTCTACGCTTGTCTTACAATCGTCCAAACTTGAAACCGTAAGCGTTCTACCAATACCACCCCCACCGCCGGAAGCCGTGGCTATAATAAGTTCGTCCGAACCATCCACCGCCGACATATCGGAAGTGTCTAATTCCGAAATAGTAATTTCGATAGTGTATTTTCTACCGAAGCTTTCTATAATTTCGTTACCGTCTTCGAGTTCGGCTATCGTTTCTTTAATTTCTTCTGCAAAAGAAACGACCCCGTCTTTTAGTCCTTTAACGCTTAAAGCTTCTGCGTTGGCTTTATTAAAGGTAATCGTAACTACCCTACCTAACATTACTTTAGCGTGGCTTAATTCTCTACTTGCCATTAGTTAGTATTCCTTATTTGTATGTTAATATTATCAAAAGTAACGACCACTATGTCGTCGCCGTATGTTGTGGTAAAATCCGTATCGGTATCTATTCTATCTATGTCGCTATGTACTACTTCTTCTAAATTCCTTATGGCCTTACTACAATCGCCAAGTTTATTTAAGTACATATCGTTAAGCGGATTTAGTCCGAATTCTAACTCTACGCCTAATTCGGTTAGGGTGTCCATTTCGTAACTACTTCCGCCTTGCTCGTTAAACCGGATGGTAAAAGCGTTTTGTAGTTGTGAAGTTGGAAATATTCCTAATTCCATATTAAACCACAAGTTCGCCGGTTTGTAGCGAAAGCTTAACCCGGAATCGTTGGATATGGCCGTTTTTAACGACGCCAATATCCCGGAATAGTTTACTACCGCCATTACCTACCGAAAACATATTTAGACCTTACCGATATTTCGCCAGTATCTACTACATTGTCTTCGTTTACGTCGTAGTGATAACGCAAAGGGATTAAAGAAGCTTCCATTTCGTAGGCCCCGGCCATTTCCAAAAGGCTATTACCCTTAAATATCCGCGAAATAGCTAACCTTACGATACAATCTTTAAGGTTTGGCGTTTCTATAAAGTCGTGTACTTTTTCGACTTCGTCTTTTATTTTCGCGTGGGTATAGCTTGGGTTATTGTTTTCCATATCAGCGTAAACCATACGGTAAACATCCTTACGGGCTTCGGCGATTTGGTCGCTAAAATCCGCTTGGCCGATAAATTTATAGTCCGCTATATTAGGGACAATATTATCTAAGTCCGCGTCTACTACTATTATTTCCGTTAGCATTATTCTAATCCCAAGTTAGGGGACCGGCCCGGTAAAAGACCGGTCCAAACCTATAATATGGTTATCGTCTACCTATTACGAAGCGACGTAACTACTTAAGGACTGTACGGACCATAAACTATCTTGGTCTACGATACCGTAATCGCCTACCCAATACCAACCGATATTTAACATACGGCCCAATTTATCAAAGGGTCCAGTAATTCGCATTTCGGCGGATTGGCTTTCGGCTTTTCCAAAAGCGTTTCGACCAAAAAAGGCCGATTCGTGTACGTCGGGGTCCGCGTCTGTAAAAGGCATACCGGTCGAACTAATAAACCGGAATCCTTTATAGAAGCCTACTTCGTTACGAAGGATAGGCATAGCGTCGGCGTACTTTTGTACGTCTTTCCAAGCCGAAAATCCGGCTATATCTTGGGCTACGGCCGGGTGACACATACAAACGTAAGCGTCCCCGTCCCACCGTTCAGCGTTTTTGTTGTTTAACTCAAAGAATACCGCGTCTAAAAGGGCTTCGGTTATATTAGCCGAAGAACCGTCCTTATTATTCGCGGAACCTTGTAAGCTTAAACAAGCTAAACGGTTTAAAGATTCTGCCATATTCCGGGCGACGACTTGGGAAGCCCCAAGGTCTGCTTTACCGCCACTTTGTAGGGACGCTAAAGAAGTTTTAGTAACCACGTTACCGTATTCTTTCGGGGTAAAGGTTACTTTACTATCGGCCATTGCTACGGCGTCTACATCCGAGCCGTCCGTAAGTTCGGTTACGGCGTAATCCATCTTCGAATATTTTACAAAGTCTATAGATTTAGCCCCGATACTTCGACGGTAACTTGCGAATTGGTCCGCTACGATTCTGTCCCCGGCTTCCACTTGGAAAGCTTGGTCCATTAAGGCTATTTGTGAATCGCCTAATACCGAAGCGGTAGTTTTTACATCTGCCATTTTTATATTCCTATTCTATTAAGTGTTTTACGCCCCGGCCATTTCTTCGTTAAGCTTTTCTAAATCGGCTATTGAAGTAGCACCTTTTACCCGGGTCCCAAAGTCTTGTTGGCCCTTCGGCACTTGGTCCGCGTGGGCTTCTTTTGGTTTTTCCGGCGAAGAGAAATAATCTAACTGGTCCAGTTTTTTAAGTTCTGTTAAGTTACCGGCCATATCGTCGTTACTTATTTCCGTAAAGTCCATTTCGCCATTTTCCCCGGCTTCCGGCATTTTCAAAAACGTAGAAGCTTTTTCGAAACGGGGGTCGTTTTTAACCTTATTATAACGGTTTAAAAAACTGGTCCGCGTTTCTTCTTGTACACCGGCTTTGAAGACTTTTAAATCCTTCAATTCTGCCGTTAATTCGCTTGTATCGGCCTTTTTCCGTAGTTCGTCTATATCTACGTCGTTGTCGTTTAGTTGGCCTTGCATTTCGCGAATTTTAAGCTTCCGGGCTTTTGATTCCGCCGAAGCGTCTTTAACGTTTTCAATAAGCGTAACAACCCCGACTTCTATTTCTTTTAGTATGGGCGTTAAGGCTTCTAATTTGTCCTTATCTACTTCGGACCTAACCCGGTCCGTTAGCTTTACTATATCCATAGTTTAATCCTTTTATATTAAGTGGCTTGTTCAATCATAGTTGTATTATATGTTTAGACTACAGTAAAAACCAACCCCTAAAATTTGGGAATTAAAAAAAAAGGGACCGGTTAGGGTCCCTTTCTTTTTGTTAGGCGTACTACTTCGGGTTATATTTTAATTTTCATCCATACAGAAACCGTCTTTAACACACTTTACAAAAACGGAAATACGCTTTGTAAAGTTACGGTCTACGCCTTTTACCATAATCTTAATAACTTCGACTAGGTCTTCCCGGGTCATTGTCGAAAAGCCGGCCATTGTATTGTCCATTTCGTCCATAGTATAGAATCCGGTCGCCGAAGAGAAGGAAACGTGGAAGCTAACGAAACTAGCTTTACAAGTATACGCAAATTCACCCACCTTACCCCTTCCGCCGTTTACTATGCAAAATTTGGCCCCGTCTTTCGTGGCGACATATCCGTAGTTTCCGTATTCGCCGTTAGCTAATGGAAGGGCCACTAAATCGCGGACCGTTTCCTCTTCGGCCTTTAATCCGGTCTCGGAATAAATGCCCCCGAAAATAGCTTCGTTTTTGTTTAGTTCCGCCTTATTCCGGTCGGTCCATTTCTTATTGTCTTCCGCCCGGTCTATGGTCCCTTCTATCTTTTCTACCAACCTTTTTAAATGGGGTTTTAAGGTAGTAGTTTTTCCATTATACCCCCATTTGGCCCGGTGGTTATTACCGTCCAAACCAGAAGAATGGGATTCTATCCTAAACTTATCGTCGTGCGAAACGCCAACAAGACAGATATTAAGGACCATTCTAAAGTCGGCCGTTTGCATTTGCCGACGAACCAATTTTACCCCGTAGGTATCGTCGTTAAACACGTTACCGCGTCCGGGAATTTCGGCCAATATGTTAGCGGACCTTTTAACCTTATCGCTAAAGCGTACTTCGACTGTAGGGAAGTGGTCCCGGTATTCTGTCCGGTACGGTATTTTATCGCTACACCCTACCACGTTCGCCGTAGGTTCGGTTTGTATATTCGGCTTCCAAGGGAACGGGTTATCGCCTTTACCGACCAATTCGTCGAGTTTCGTATAGCTATACGAATTAAACGTGTGTTTGTTGCGGAAGTAGTCTTTTACTTCCTTACCAACCCTTTTTATCCCGGCTACACTAACCACATATTTATAAAAGCGGAAAGGCTTTCTATAGTATGGGATTAAGGTAAGGTCTACGGTTTCGCCCTTGTAGGTAAATTGGACGTCTCCGTCTTTTTTTAGCTTAAAGCGGTCGTCGTATTCTAAAATAGAATCCGTCGTAAAGGACCGCATTAGGCCTATAAGCTTACTTAAGATACCGTTACGCCTCTTATCGCTACGGATACGCTTATAGTGTGGCCCGGCCGGAACCATTTGCTTAACGGTTACTTCGAAAAGTCCGTCTTTTATTTTCCTTATTATATTCATCATTTCGCTATCCTTTCGGGGGCCTTTCGGCCCCCGCCTTGTTTTCTGTTATTGGTTAAAACGGTGTTTATATGGGGCGGATTCTTTAAAACCTAACTCGTAAGAATCCGTCGCGTTACTACTACCGTCGAAATTCCATACTTGTACATATACGCCCTTTAATCCGTCGTAACGTGTTTCGTCGTATGGGTTTGTTAGGTAGTCGTCTATGGCTTGTAATAGGGTCCAAGCTTCCATATCATTAGGAAGGCCTAACACTTGTACGCTTTCGCCTAACTGGTTATTCGTGTATTCTATTGTTAGCGAATTACTAATACAGTTAGGGGTATTTTTAACGACTAACTTATCGCCGATAAAAATAAGGTCCCGAAGGAAGAACTTTCCTTTTAATAGACAACGGGCTAAACGGCTTTTAAGACTTTCGCCGTTCCACTTCTTTCGGTTGTCTTCGTCTATTTTGGCCATTAGTACCGCGTGGGCTTCTTTGTCTTCTCCGGCCAAATAAAGCCTATGGGCTTCCGGACAAGAACCGTAGAGCATATCGGCGGTTTCTTTTTTACTCGTTAGGTCGTAATGTACTACCTTATGTTTACTCACTATTTCGTTATCCTTTCTTTTTGGGTTAACCCGTTAAACCATTCTACTTTATCTTCGTAGCCTTCTGTTCCTTCTATGTAGGCTACCGCGTGGTCTAGGCGGGCTTGTTCTGTTATTGACGGTTCCCGGTCAAATGTTCCGGAAGCGTCCGGTATTAGTTCCCAACCCCCGTAATTATCGGTCTTCCTTATACCGTATTCTTTAGGGTTGTAATGTGGGTTATCTATTGAACCGTAACCTACTCGACAATCGTAACAAGCTATCTCATAGAAAACGCCTTCCGAAACATAGCCTAACAAATCGGTAGCGGTTCCTATTAAAGACTTGTTAAAACGGCGTTCGATTTTCTTACCCGGGTAAAACCTTTTCGCTAAAGCGGTGAGATGTATGCCGTTGTGTTCTATTTCTTTGTCAGCGTCCGGGCCGGAACGGGCGTCCGTCGGTAGGCCGGAAAGTTGGCCGGAAATTGTTACGGCCGGTAGGTTAAGGGAAAACAAAGCCTTTAGCTTTGTCGTCCAAGTAGTCGTTTTGTTGTCCATTTCGCTATCCTTTCTGTTAGGTTATAATTCCATCCATTCAAAGTGAGTACCAACAAAGAATTTCCTTTTAGGCGTTGGTTTGGATAGTTTAAAAATAGTTACATTGAATCTGCCTTGGTTATGGTGTTCTTCTGAATTCCATTCAAAGTGCGTCCTTTCCTTGAATAGCTTTTTTGCTTCTGTTTTATTTCGTGCGAACTTTTTCATTTTACTTTCCTTTCTTTCGTTTGTGTTTGTCACGGTGATAAATATACGGTCTATCCTTATAGAAACCAACAGAAATCTATAATAATAATATAGGGTAAAAAAAATGGCCCGGGGTTAGGAAGTGGCCTCCCCTTCCTCTGTTTCTAAAAGATAAGATTCCGCGATTTCGTAGAAATTGATTTCACTAATTGATGTTTTACAAACGTCAGCAAAAAAACCAGACTCCACCCCTAACTCGTCAAACATATCGTATGCCCAATTTTCTAACGCTAATGAGAGTTGATAGCCATTCTTACCGTTTGCCATATTTAACGCTTTATGATAAGAACCTTCATCGGTTTCAATCCAGAGTTTGAAGTTCCAAGTTTCCCAATTTGTCCAACCGTTGTATTTCATACTTCCCCCCAAATAGGCAAACACTTTTTAAGCCGTTCTACTACGGTCCCTAATATTTCCCAATATTCTTTATCGTAATCCCTTTCGGGGTGTAGTTCGTAGTTACCGGACGGCCCGGGTATTATCTTGTCTTCCATAAACCCCCGTAGGAAAGTAAAGACCAGTTTTTCGCAATAACTACAAAGGTGGAAAGACGCATATTTATTATAAGGGTTAAACCGCATAACTGAAACTTTACGGCTATCCTTTACTTCGCCTTTACAACCTTCGCGGTCGCATATTGTTTTTACCATTTGCATAGTGTCCCCTTAATTATGGCCCGGCCCCCGGTGGTCTGTTTGTTCTTACTTTGTCATAAGACGCCGTAGAGCCGGACCGGTTAGGTGGTTAGGTTATGTTATTTATACGTCCTTGTTTAGTCGCCCAATCCGGATTATACTTTTTACCATTACTAGCCCGTATAATTCCGGTTTTTATTTCATCGTAGAACCACCGCATTTCTGACCGTGCCTTTTGTAAGAAAGCGTCTTTTATTCCGCTACACCTTTGGCAAGATTTACCTAAAACGGAATCGACTTTTTCCGTTTCGGTTATGGGGTGGGGTTTGCTACGACTTGTTCCGGTTATTGACATTAAAGAAGTATCGCCATTTAGCCGTTTTATTCCTTGTTCGGCTTGGTCCTTCCCATACTTCTTTATAAGGTAAGCTACTTCGCGGTCTAACTGGACCAATGCTTCCGTGGTAGATTGTAAGCCTAAATCCCGAAGGACTTTCTTAAGACTTCCTACCCGTAGAAGGGTTAATCCGCGTCGTTGTTTTACGTTATTCATAATAACAAATTACAACAACCTATAGAAATATGCAAGAACTATTTAAGGGGGGAAAGACCGTAAACCCCTTATTATAGGGGTTTAGGGGGAATCTTTCGGGGTTTTTTTAGCTTGGTATTCCAAAAACTGACTAATAGTAAAGGCGACACTTATAGGCTTAAACTGTATGTCGTTGTCGCCGGGGTAGGGGGTCCGGTGGTCGAAGTTCCCCATTAAAATTTCGTTCGGTATTCCTTCCGGAAAGGCCTTACATATAAAGCCGTCTTGGTCCGGGCCCAGTACTTTGTGGTCGAAAAACCGGCAAGACATACAAGGCATTTCAATAGCAATATTTTTTTTAGTTTCCATAATTAAAAATCCTCCAAGTTACTTTCCCGTTTCGAACCACTCTTCTCTGTCACGTTCTTCACTTATTATACGTTCTTGTTCTTGTTCTTGCTCTGTCTCTTTTCCGGTTCGCTTTGCGTAATGCTCTTTTAATATCTCATAAACTTCTCTGGCATAGGGGGACTTCTGTACGCCGTTAAAATGTTGGCATACGGCTTCGGCTACAAACTCATCTAAATCGTCTTCGGCATATTTCGACAAATAGAATTCGTCGCGTTCCGCTACAAAAGCGTCAACTTCGGATTGTGTATAGTAAGGTCCTCGTACAAACGGAAGAACTCCGCCCTCTGTTGCCGGCTTACGTATTGGGTTATTGGAGTGCCACTGCATATTTGAGGGGGCGTAAACATAACCGCCCTTATCTTTTCCGGGTGGGGCCATTTCTTGATGTAACTTTCTCCAGTTCCCTCGATTGTCCCCCCCTTCAGCATACAAGTAATCAAGTGAAGCATCTATGGCCCTAGTCTCGGACGGCTTATAAATGTGGGGCTCACCCCAACGTTTGTTAAAGGCTTTTACATCTTTTAAATATCTATTATATGCTTCTCTTAGTTTTTTCGGCATACCTTCGGCCCAAGTGCCATTCGTTTCCAGATAGGCCCAAGAATTAGACTGTCGAACATACCGCCAAGATAAAACGTGTCCGAATTCGTGGGTAAGTACAGATTTACGGTAACCCCGTGGGTTTTTCTCTCCCCTAATGGTTTCCGGGTGAAACCGCCGTATCTGATTATGAATGTAATGTTCGTCGGCCTTTTCTTGGGTTTGGTTTGCGAACTTCGTTTGTATAGTTATTTCGCTACCGCCACTACATAATCCCATCCACGTACTATTGATTTCTCCGGCCATTACTTGCTCTAAGTCGTTATTGGGGAAGTCTTCATACAGTTGTTTAAGTTGAAGGTTAAATCCGTTTGCCATATCCGGGTCGTTTAACTGTGAATAGTCAACCACTAACGGACGTCCGTCTTCTCTTGTAAAATTATGAGTAGCCCAAGCTTCCGCCTCGCGTACAGTCAAATGTTTACCACACATATTAGGCCGAAGTTCCGACTTTGCTACCCCCTTAGTCCCGGTTTCTTCTTTCTTCTTTTTCTCTTCTCTTAATGTTTTCTCTCGAGTGTCTGCAAGTGGCTCGAGTTTACCGGTCGGTTTTAACATACACTTACACCCGTAACTACATTTGGTTTTTCCTTCCCTTGGTAGGCCCGTCCTACGCCCCCCTTCCTTTAGCATTACGTTCTTCCAACCCTTTATAGTTCTGGCCTTAAGCGTGGAAAGTGTTATACAGTCCGAACAGTGGTCCGTCTTAACCCGGCCTAATTTCCATAGTAATAGTTCCTCCGGGTTTTGGCGTGCATATTCTTTTATAGGTTCCGCTACTACTTCTTTATATAGTGCGTCCGTCATTCGCCTAATTTGCCATTCCATATCTTGAAAAGGACCTATTCCCATATCTACCAACATTAACGTCCTTTTTTCGGCGTGCTTTCTGCCATAGCCCTCCATTATTAGACGTACCACCCACCCGTGGGCCTTTTTTGTTACCATATCAGCCATATCTTCTGCTTCTTTTGTATACAAATCTACCAAGGTATGAACCTTCGTGCCTTTATATTTAAACTTGAATGCGTTAGACATTAAAACCCCTCGATAAGATTTTCGCGGGAAATTTCTTTTATTATATGTTCTTTTATTTGCCCCCGTACCGCGTTTGCTAACCGGTCGGGAAATTTAGAACCTACGGGCCACTTTTGGAAAATACCGGAATACCTTTCGGTCCGGTTATACATTGCGGTCCGGTCCCCCCCCTTATTATGCCAAATAAAAAGGTCGGTGTATGACGGCGGAGTGGCTTGGGCTGACGAGTTTACTATTCGCCTTTGGTCCCGGGGCCGGTGTACCCCCCTTTTTTGGCCCTTATGTCCACCTTTAACCCCCATATAAACGCGGTTTCCACTGTGCTTTGCGTATTTCGCGTAGACCGACATTCCAGTTCGGGTACGTGAAAAGCCTATTCCCTTGTCCCTTGTTTCCCCGGTATTTATTAACCAGTGGTCGGCCCCCTTGCTTAATATTGTAGAAGGTTTATTACGTGGGGCCGTGTCGTTTCGTATTCCCTTCTTTAGTGTTAGTAGTCGCCTATACTGGCCCCGTAATAATCTAGCTTCCTTATGAAAAAATGGTTGTAGGTTTAATTTGATTTTAGCCACTTAACACCCAAAGTAAGGCCGGAAATAACGGAAGGCCTTATTACTTTCCTTAGCTTCTTTTTAGCTACTATTATCTTTTCTTCGTCGCGTTTAAATCCGGCCCTAATTAATCCGCCTATAGCTTCTTTTATTTTCGGTTGGGTAAGCCTTACTAATTTCGCTTCTTTTTCGGTTAGAGCGTTAATATCCAAGGTTTATCCTTGTACTTGTCGCCGGTTTTCGTTTAGTTCTTTTGGTTTCCCTTGTCCGTCTTCTATGTCGCCGAAAAAATGGTGATGTTCGTATACTTGCTTCCAATTTATAAGACCATCGAATAGGCTTTTTATCGAATATCTTTTAGTAGGCTTGGGCCGGTCAAAAGCCGAAAACCAAACCGCGTTACGTAGGTCGGTTCTAATTTCCCTTAATTTATTCTTTGTTTCGTCCGATAAGCCCCCCGTACTTACTTCCAAGTATTCTAATTTTCTTTCGGCTATTACTACGGATTTAGCTATAACACGGTAATACCTTTCGAAGAAAGCCCAACAGTTCTTTTTAGAAGCCCAACCGTCGGCCATATCTTCGTCCCATTTATCTTTAAGTCGGTCTATAAAGTGGTCGTATATCATATTATTTCCTTACTTTTTTATCTAGTTCGAAGTGTACAAGGTCCCGAAACTTGTTCTTTTTGGTTTGGGTGTATGTTCGTCTCCAGTCCCCCCCCCAACGTAAAGTATAAGTTAATACGCCTTCGTTTAAAAGTCGTTCCGCTACCCCCCGGACATACCCGGCGAAGTGGTAAAACTGGTTTATATCTTTCCAATCTATATTACCCCGGGCCTTACCTACATAGGGGGCCACATCTACGGCCATACTCGGAATTTTATTATGGTTACTATTCGGGTATTTAAGCTTGGAAAATCCATCGTTAAAGGCTTTATTTTGGGCCGTCTTACCCCGGTGGCCACATAATATCGTACAATCGTAGCGGACAACCACTTCGTTAAATAAAGTTTGTAATTCGTTGTCGCAAGTTTTTAACCGGCTCTTACTTCTTTTACTAAATCTCGGCATAATTTAACCTATGTCCCCTTCTTGTTCTTCGTCTACCGGAATACCGACACCTATTCCCATTATTCCGTTAAAGACCGCCAAATTTAAGCGTATGTATTCCCCCGCTTCCTCTTCGTTAAATTCCGGGTTTTTCTTAAGTATATACCGGATAGGGCTACTTGTCCCGTCTTCCCATTTCGCCCGTTCTAATTCGTAGTCTTCTTTTTCGTCCGTAACTATTCGCGGTTCTTGGTAGTCTACGCTTACCCGTTCTAAAAAGCCGTCGCTAATTTGTCGCCCCGGTTCCCGGTGGTAGTTATTAACGTCTACCAATGTTTGCAATAAGTCGCGGTCCATTGGCCTTAATATGTTTATATCCTTGGCCCATTGGCGTAGTTGCGGTTCGTTCTTAAGCCTTAAGGCTATCCCGCTTAAATTTTGTTGTAATTCCGCCCTTAAAATGTTGTCTACATTATGTAGCTTACTAACGAAGTCCGTTAGTTTTTCTATTAGTTCTACTACATCTTTATTATAAAGGTTGGCCGAAAGGATTTCCCCTTCCGGTTTACTGTCGCCTATAGCGGATTCCATAAATAAAGGATGCCGTAGACCGGTCTTTAGTTGGCCCCGTTCCCCTTCGGTCCCGGTAGGATTAAAGTTTAAGATAAGTAGCCTTATAGTTTCTTGGATAGTGTCGTCGTTACATACTGTTAATAAAACATTTATAGACCGTATTAGTTCTACGATAGCGTCCATACCATAACCCCAAAACTTGTTAGAGTGGTCCCGGTATCTATAAACAACGAAGGGCCAATAGTCCGGGCCTAATAGGTCGGGGTTGTCCCCTATAGGGTGTTTAGCCCCTACTATGTCGTTTATTTTCGCGTCGTATTCCGGCTTCTTGGGGGTCCAGTAATGGAAACCCTTTTCCCGGTCCCATACTATCCAAATACTATTAGCCCCCCTTACCTCTTCCCAATATATAATTTTAGGCTCTGTATGTACATCGGAATAGGTTAGTACTTCTGTATTACCGGCGTGGTAAGAGTTGTCTATGAAAACCCGGTCTAAATTAGAAGCGTATTTAACGTTTGCTATTATTGTATTATGTAGCCTACACCGTAAGAAGCTTTCTTGGAAAATACTATGTATTCGGGTTTCTTCAATTAACGCGGTAAATAATTCTATGTCTTTATCGCCTACCCCCTCTTCGTACTTAAAAACCGGGGCTACATCGTAGACGCTACAAAGCTTTTCTAAAAACGCTGGGATAAAAAAGTCTAAGGTAATAAGCTTCATTCGTGAAATATCCGCCGTATCTACGTACTTCTTTAGGTCGTCGGTTAAAAGACCTTGTACCCCCTTGTTATCTTGGGTATAGAATAGGTCCCGGGTTATAGCCCTTTGGCCTTTGTCGTCCGAACCTATAGTATTCGTAGTAATTGCTTTCGTTAATTCTGTTAGAGTCGCCATAATCTTATCCTAAATTTGTTTTATTGTTTGTTTAAAGAATTCCCGGCTAAATAGTCGCCACACAAGATAATCTAACGCGTCGCTACTGTGAGTACGGGCCGGGTCCTCTTTGTTTTTGCCCCCTTTATTATCGCTTTCTACTTGGTTTAAGTCGTCTATTAACTGTTTACACTTGGGGGAAATAGTTAAACGGCCATTAGTTAGTAGGCTACAAACTATATTTATACGATTGTTTATATTTGGATTCCGCTTCGGTACTTGTACCACTACCCGGAAACCCTTTTCCATTAGAGCGTCGCGGATAATTATATAGTCCGTCGTATAGTCCCTATGGCTTTCGTAGTTATTAGACGCGTCCCCGGTAACATATACTAACTTATTTGTAACGTTTCCGTAACGCTTCAAGAATTCCGCGACGGCTATATGGGTCTTGGCCGAATAGCGTATATAGATTTCGTCGATTATATTTAACCGCTTGTCGTGTATTTGGGCTATTTCCCATACCATAGGTTCTTTATTAAAGTCGGCGGTTATCCATATAGGTAGGTTGGGGTTATGTTTTAAGTCGGCCGTATGGGGGGTTTGTTTAAAAGTATAATATAGTTGCCCCCCGTAATTTTCGAAAGTCCCTAAATATTCTTGGCTAAAGGTTCGGGGGTCTAAATATTCCTTGGCCCTTGCTACTTCGTCGGCCGGGACGTAACCGCCTTCTAAAGTGGTAAAGTGGAAGCTTCCCCAATCTTTATTATTTGGGTCGTTACCGTAATCAAAATACTTTTTAAAAGGTCCCATTCCGTTAGGGGTCCCGGTAAACAAGGCCCGGCCGGGGGGTTTAGTCGTTCCTAACATTGGGAAAATTACCTCTTCGAAGGTTCCCGGTTTAATATAAGCTATTTCGTCCAATACTACCCGGTTAAGAAAACTACCGCGTAAGTTATCCGGCCTATCGGCCCCCACTAATCTTACTTCCGCCTCGTTGGGTAGTGTTACGCTTAAGTTCGTTTCGTTCATCTTTACCGGTTGGTTTCTAAACATTCCCTTTAATAAGTGCCAAGCTATTAACCGGGTCTGGCGGTAGGTGGGTCCAAGAAACCAATAGCGACCACCGGGTATTAAGTCCCCGTTTAAAAGATATAGTAATCCTATGGTCGATTTTCCGAAGCGTCTTCCGGCGGATAAAATTGTAAACCGGCTCGTACTTTGTAAAACCTTCTTTTGGTTTGTCTTTAGTTCGAAATGGATAAGTTCGCTACCAAGTCTTCCTCGGTCATAATGTCCAAGACTTTAATAGGTTTAAGTTCGGTTATTTCGGTTTCCTTCTTATCCTTTTGTCCTAAATACTGTTTACCTAACCATATTAACATAGGGATAGAACCGTCTAAAGCCTCTTCGAACTGTTTACGCCTTATCGAAGTCCGGCCACCGGCCGACTTAAGTTTATAGTATTCCCCAAAGGTACATCGTTTAACCGATTTTACCCGTCGTTGTATTGTATCCGGGCTAACGTCAAAGAAGAAAGCTACCTCTTCTAGTGTACATTGTAGGGCCAGTAACTTATCCAAGTCGTCCCAATCTATGTTAATCTTCGGCCTTCCCGGGCCTTTACTGTTTGGCTTTGTCCTTGCCATAGTCATAGCTTTATTTTCCTTTAGCTTGGACCAGTATACCACTTAATAAAAACAAATACATACCCCTATTTAATGGGACCTTCGACCATACCGGCCATTTCGCTTATTAAGTTTTGCACTCGTTTAACACTTAAGAAATATTTCTGGGCCAAGTATTCTACTTTATGTTTATAGGTCCA
>PBQI01000151.1 GCA_002725625.1 Rhodospirillaceae bacterium
CATCTATTTCGTAACCCTCGCGGCGCATGGCGCTGTACAGGTTCTCGGAGCAACTCGGGTGAGGCCCTTTATGGCCGTACTGCTCATAGCGGAACTGATTGCAGGCGGTGACCATCATGGATGCGTTAACACTTTCTGCGTCGGGCCGTATGCCCTTGAAGATGTCCGAAAAACCAATCCTCAGGGAGTTGTAACTGACTGAAAGTAAGTAATAAAACTGGGGGCCATCAAGGATGCGAACCTTCGACCAATGGATAGGGATGAACTCCTGTTGATCACATTATGGTCACACTGAAGGGACGGCACCTTCCCTTTACTTATATTGAGGGAATCTGAGAATTTTATTGCTTAGATTCAACTCCGAAGTGTAATTCTCATTAAGCGGTCGGAAAACGAAAGGTGCGGTAGCATTTGTGCTTTTCTCATTCCGCCAAGTAAAGAGGAGCACTGATGAGCATCTATACACACCTCGCCCATGAAGAACGTTACCAGATTTATGCCTTGGAGAAAGCCGGCCTACAACAGAATGAGATTGCGGCGCTTCTGGGACGCAGTCCGTCGCCCATCAGCCGCGAACTGCACCACTACCGTAGTCGGCGGGGATATCGGCCAAAACAGGCCCAACAAATAGCCCAGGAATGTGCCTGGACCTCTCGCAGCCGGCGGCGTATCACAGGCCACCAATGGCGGGCCATAGCGACCCTGGTCCGGCGGGAGTGGAGCCCCGAGCAGATCACGGAGCGTGCCGCGCCACCAACCTTGATGCGGACTTTTACTTCGCTGATCCGTATGCCTCGTGGCAGCGTGGTGTCAACGAGAACACCAACGGTCTTATCCACCAGCACTTGCCCAAGTCCCGTGAACTGGCAACGCTCATTGGCCCCGGGCTTAGCAAGATCGAAAATTGCCTCAACCATCGGCCCCACAAGCGCCTGGGCTGCTTGAGACGCCCCACGAGGTATTCCCCAACACTAGGCTTCCACTTACCGTTGCGCTTCACGGTCAAACCTAAGTAACCTATAATTAGAAAATTTTCCGACTCAGTAAAGCAATAAATGTCTGAACAAAACGTCGTTCTGTTTTATCCGCGGCTGGGATGGATGGACACATTCATTCTTGACTTACCACTATCACTAGTTTATGTCGGAGATACCTGCAGAAAACACGGTATAGAAGTGCGGATGTTCGACCAACGGGTTGAAGGAAAGGCATGGCAAGAAAAATTCCTGAAACTTGTAGACACCAATACAATTCTCGTAGGGTTCTCCTGCATGACCGGAAGCCCGATTACTCATGCGCTGGAAGCCACTCGTCTGCTAAAACTTAATCACCCCGAACTCACTACAGTTTGGGGCGGATATCACCCCACTATCTGCTATGAGTCAACGATGCGGGAGCAATCTATCGACTACATTGTTCGCGGCCATGGCCATGATTCGCTTTACCAATTAGTCCAGTATCTTAACGATGGTGGAGATTTATCCGCAATTGAAGGGCTCGGCTGGATAGACAAAGCTGGGGAACTCCTGCTAAACCCAATGCCCAGCAAGCTTTCTTTTCCTTTGTTGAAAGATTTGAGTTTCAAAGGCATAGAAATGGGTAACTACACTCGCTTTAACTACCAACAAAGAGTCTATTCACTATTTACCTCTTTTGGCTGTCCCCATAAATGTGGGTTTTGTTTTGCTCCAATCCACTACAGGAACTACAAAAAGCGATGGTATGCTTATGAACCCAACGCGATCATTGATCATATCGAAATGGCCGTCAACGAATTTGGTGCCCAATATATTTCGATTCTAGATGAGGAATTTTTGATACAACGAAAACGTGCCGAGGAAATATTTCAAAAATCATTAGATCGTGGGATAGATGTAGAATGGGGAATTCGTGGTATCCGTATTGACGACCTCGATCGTGCGGACGATTCTTTTCTAGAATTGCTCAAAGCGGTTGGAGTAAAACAAGTGATGATTGGTGTGGAATCCGGATCGCCGCGCATGTTAAAACTTATGCAAAAAGGCATAACTGTCGAACAGACGATAAAAGTTAATCAACGACTAGCAAAAAACCAAATTATTCTGCCTTCTTATAATTTTATGTCTGGACTTCCGGGCGAAACGGTGGAAGATCTATATCAGTCAGTAGACTTGATATTACGTCTTCTAGATGATAATCCAGATGCTAGTTTTTCTGGAATGAATCAGTTTCAGCCGTACCCCGGATCTGATCTTTATGATCTTTGCGTTAAAGCAGGTTTTCGGGAGCCGAAGGATCTCGAAGGTTGGGTGTACTCAGACACTCATTTTTCTGACACAAAAGCTGCGTGGCTTGATGAAAAAGTCCAACACACCTTGAATGCAGTACAAGTCTCATTAATGTTCTCAGACAATAAAGTTGCTCGTGAGCTTGGAGCCGGTGGGATTGGCAAATCAAAACAAAGTAACAGCACTGGGCTTGTGCGTGGTCGAACTCTCGGTTTTGTTTTCAAGCTCATTCCAATTCTCGCCGGTATATACCAACCTATTGCTCGATGGCGGCTACGGCATCATTTTTTTTCTTTCTTAATAGAATACAAACTGTATTCTTTTCTTTCTCGAAAATTAGGGCAAATATTTAGCTTGCCCAGTCAGAAGAAACAGTCTACCTAGAACAATAATTATTTCTGATTTTTCAGTTGGCTTAACTGTTGTTAGAATATATCTCAAGTTGGTGTGACCGAACTTCTTCTAAATAGGTTAGATACTCTACTGACAGCGCCACCATGTAGCGTTTGTCTCTCAGAAACTCAAATATAAGTTGTTTTGCAAAAAATTGTTAGGGTAGACTGGCAAAGTATTGTCATTAAATCTTTAATTTTTTTTAGTAAGTTAGGTTGAAATATGTTCTGGCGCAATATCACAAGCCAGGCATCCTGAACTAAATAATGGATTCACGTACAATTTCCACATAGCTATCACGCATAAACCAAAGCATTACCATACAACAACTCCTATCAACACCATGTACAAAGGAAAGACTGTATCCGTAGTGATGTCTACCTACAACGAGAGGGATTCGATTCGACAATGCATAGAAGAGTTTTTTTTGACAGATTTAGTTGATGAGGTAATTGTCGTAAACAATAATGCTGTAGAAGGCACTAACGACGAAGTATTAACGACCAAAGCAAAACTAATATTCCAACCTAAACAGGGCTATGGGTATGGATTTCAAATGGGTCTAGCGTCGGCCGCAGGAGACTTTCTCGTAATGTGTGAACCCGATGGCACATTTATACCGTCTGATATCGAAAAATTATTGGTATATACCGACGTCATGGAAGTGGTCCAAGGATCGCGAACGAGTTCAACACACATCCTGGATGGGGCAAACATGGGCCTGTTCTTAAAGTATGGGAATTTCTTTGTCGCTAAAATGGCGCAATGGCTTTTTCCAGGAGCGGCTACCAGTATAGGTGACTGTGGCTGTACGTTTCGTTTATTTTCCCGTGCTTCATATGAACGAATTCGGCCATATTTTCAATGTGGAGGCTCTGCCTTCGGTATGGAATTGTCGCTTCTGTGTCTGCGTGCCCGACTTTCAATGTGTGAAATACCAATTTCTTACGGCCCCAGGGTCGGCCAGAGTTCCGTGACAGGAAACTCCTGGCAAACACTGCAACTTGGATTCACCATGATATTTATGGTGATAAAACATCGAATCGAAGAATACTTTAACAATATCTTTTAGGCGCTTTATCATTGAAAAGCTACACAACCACTCGATTTACATTTCTCCCCGAAAGGCGAGTCGTCTGGAAAGAGGTCTGCAGATACTTGAATCGAAATTTTATTCCTGACCGTGCAAGAATACTAGAACTTGGCAGTGGGTATGGTGACTTTATCGGAAATATAGAAGCGAAGGAACGGTTTGCAATTGAAAGAGATGTTCGTTTCAAGCAATATGTTAGTCAATATAACGATGTCACATTCCATTTCGCCGATGTTTTATCAATTCCTGATATAGTTTCACGTGACTCAATTGATGTTGTTTTTTGTAGTAATTTTTTTGAGCACTTTGAGATATCCGATATTCAGGAACAACTAAGATTAATTAGAACCGTCTTGAAACATGACGGTAAACTAATCGTCTTACAACCGAATTATCAACTCTGCGCAAGGCGCTATTTCGATGATTGGACACATAAATCAATCTTTACGCACGATTCTTTCGCTGATTTTCTCGAGACCCAAGGTTTTGATATAGAGCGATGTTTTAAACGATTTCTTCCATTTTCTATGAAGTCACACCTGCCTATAAACAAACTACTCGTTCGTTTCTACTTAAATAGTTGGGTAAAGCCATTTGCAGCACAATTCTTGATAGTAGCTACACTCGTGAATACTGAAAATGACTTGTAATAATTGATTATGAAATTGACGCACGAGTTGTTTCTCTAGTTCAATGGCTACTTCAGCATTGCTATTGTTTTAGAACTTTCGATACCAGGAATTGCGCCGGTAAAAGGCTTGGCTAGATGAGGAAGTTCTATTTCCTAACTGTTTTTGTGTTCTTAATAATATGGACTGTACTGGTAGTTGTTGATCGGTGGCTTATTGGCGCAACGTACGCTCACACGATGCATGACCATGAAAGTGCCTGGTTTAGTTGGGCGCTCAATTGGTTGACTCATCAACCCGGACTGGTGTGGTACACGCCAGCAACAAGTAGCCGGATAATTAATGGCTTGATTGCCCAGTTTATCGATGTAGGCTACTTGTCGGAAAATCCCATTGTCCAATTAGAACGCGCTGGAATTTTTGTTCAAGGCCTGATCGTTATTATTTCAGCAATTTGGTTTTTCTGGGCGACTAAGATTTTAGGTATAACAATCTTAAGTCGATTGTTTATCGCTGTCGTATCGTTATGTATTCCAACAATACTTATCTTTGCCGGCCACAGGGGTTTCTATTTTGAACTTGCGATTCTCGGAGTGCCCTTTGGGCTTACATTGGCTGCCGCTCTCGATGGAAATCATAGGGCTCTAAAATTTAGTGGCATTGGATGCGGCTTTTTTCTTGCCAATTATTATCCTTCCGCAATCATAGCCCTCACATTCATAGTTACTCTAGGTTGGATGAAATTCCGAATCACCGGATGGCCGGGGCAAAAAATACTAACGATGTCACCCGACAAATCTGAATGGCTTCTCATCTTTCTTATTTCCTTATGCTTCATGACTTGGGCTGGTGGCGCTATTTCCTTTAATCAACCTAACAGCCTAGCTTTGTCGTGGATTTCAAAAACCGTATTACTAGCGTGCGGGTTATCAGTTACTTTTTCTTACGTTACTTTGATTTTGACCCGATGGATAAAAGACCTAGCTAGATTTTCTGTTTGGTTCTTCATAACTTTTATTGCCGCAAATTTTCTTCTTCTACCCTGGTATCCATTTGGACTGGTTATGGCAGAAAAGAAATCTCTCACAATCATCGATTCATTGAGTCAAATCGTTTCCACGGCCAGTGACTATCCGTGGTTCTACCTAATAGCACTCAACCTCGCTAGCCTCGTCCTAGTTTTGTTGCTCCTTACAGTTAAGAATATGAGGAAACACTTCGAACGACATCTACCCAAGAACATAATAGTATTTTCGCTCCTGGGAACGATCGGAGTAATGTTGATTGGTGGAGCGACCGTAACCCCTGACTCAATCCCCGGGCTGGCGGAACGCGGCATGATCGCCGCCATACCTACTCTATCGGTAGGTTGGTTTGTAATTTTTCGATTAATGAACAACCACGGACGTTACATCTGCATGGGACTATTACTCGTTTTTTGCACATTCATCGTAACTGACTATTACAAAACCTATTCAACTCAAATCCTCAGGCATAAATCCGACGGAACTGCTCTTGATTACGTAATAGACCTGTTTTTGCGGCACAACCCTAATGGTCGTTTAGTCTGCGTAGCTGATGAATTTAGCTCTAAATATTGTTCAGCTGCTTATAGCTATAACCGCTACCGGACGACGGCTAGTACTGACCTACTACCTACCCGTCATTTATTTAACGGCCGTGTCGTTAGCCTAAATGCCAGAATGCCGGATCAAACAGGCAACTGGGACGACAGTATAGAAACAGTAGAGCAACTGCTGTTTCCGGTTACAGCTACCACCAATAAAGACCTCTCAAATCAATCAAAATTTACTAATTATGTTCGCGCTAATCTGGATCTAAAGAGGGCATGGGAGATGTCAGGTGAAGATATAGATGCATGGGGTAAGCAGCACTGGACTAATTTCGGTTTTAGAGAAAGTCGACTCATAACCCCAGGCCCTTTTTACGGCCCTTTATTGGTAATAACTAATGGTGGTTTCTTTCGCGACCAATTAGCCGGGTTACTGGCACGAAAAGGAATGAATTTTGTCCCGTTCTGGAAGTGGTGGATTCAGTACGGGGCACCTAACCCGCCAGGAGTCCTAGATCACTCTTTCTTTATGGATGTAGGAAACGAAAATCTATCAAAGAAGCAACTAATTTTGTCATCTGATCAACAAGCTATCTATTCTCGAATTGCATCTCAAGGCGACGATATTCGCAATCTACACCTAGCTGGCAAGTATCTGGTTAATGCTGATCTAGATGGAAAAATTTTGGTTGGCGCTAATTTACAGCGGGTAGACCTTCGCCGAGCTTCTTTAATTAATTCCAATTTAAGTGGCGCAGATCTTACAGAAGCCGATCTGTCAATAGCTAGTGTTCTTTGGTCCGATCTCTCTGAAACAAATCTACATAATGCGGCCATGCAAAAAATAAATCTATATTTTTCCGATCTTCGTGGGGCGAATCTAACTGACGCAGACCTGCAAGGAGCCAAACTTTGGAGGGTAAATATGATAGGCGCTAATCTAAAGGGCGCAAACTTGACAGACGCCGACTTAACAAAAGCTATAATGAACAATTCTGATCTGAATGGTCCAGTCTACTGTAATACAATTATGCCTAATGGAATACTCAACAATGCTGGATGTAATTAGGTGACACTAATCAATACATCTATTCGAAAAGATGCAGTCACACACTGGAACAATTGTAGTTATGGCATTCCAATATCTGATGGCGAGTGACCAGTCGCGAAACAATAAATCAACGGTCACAGCA
>PBQI01000152.1 GCA_002725625.1 Rhodospirillaceae bacterium
CAGTTTCGTGTATACAGTGGAGGCTTTTCAAGAAGCGCGTCAAATCCTCACCGACGAGGGTCTCCTCGTGGTTACGTTCAGTGTAATCTCGCCAGTACATGCTCGCAAGATGTATCTGATGCTGCAACAAGCATCTGATGGTCAATCTCCTGAAGTGTATGTTGCAAGGGGACGAGAGCAGTGGCCCATGTTTGTTATTGGCCCGGGTTTGAGCGAGGCATCCGCTAGGGCGAATACCTCATATTATCGTCAGATTACCTCCAGTGTTTCTGACCCTACTATTGCAGCTGACGTGTCGACTGACGACTGGCCATTTCTGTATATGCCGATTCGTGTCTTCCCTCTAACATACGTGTATTTGCTTGTTGTTCTAGTGGTGATATCCGCTGTCACGATATGGCAATTCTTACCCAAAGTCACTACACCTGCGACCGCTACTTTTTTCTTTCTCGGGGCTGGGTTTTTGTTGGTGGAGACCAAGGCCATCACGGAACTTGGGCTAACTTTCGGCAACACGTGGCAGGTTGTAAGCGCGACTATTGCAGGAGTGTTAGCTATGGCCTACTTAGCAAATTTCACTGTCATAAAGATGGGTTCCGTACGGCCAGCACTTGCTTATACTTTGATAGCCGCATCCCTGTTGGTCGGGATGTATGGGTCGAGAATGAACATATCGGGGATATTCCCGATGGGATCGGGTAAGATATTTGCCGTGGTGTTGCTCACCTTACCGTTATTGTTCTCTGGTCTAGCGTTTTCGAGTGAACTCAACGCTCGTGGCGTCAGCGCGGGCGCGGCTCTTGGCCCCAACCTGTTGGGAGCAATGGTGGGCGGTTTTCTAGAATATAACTCTATGTATCTAGGTTACCGTAGTCTATATGGATTGGCGTTGGTGCTGTTTGGCCTGGCCTATATTGCGTCGTGGAGGGCCCGCAGGTAGCAAAGGTCTGTATCTTTCCGTTTGTCGCAATACTGATAGCACAGCTTGACTTTCGCTCCGCCCATTTACGGACATGGATGAGCTGGACAGGTGTTCTCGGTCTCTCGCTAAATATCCCAATCCTCATGTACCCTGCGGGCGGGCCCGTCTTCCGTAGCTTCTTGTTGATGCTGAAACATGGAATGAATGTGACTCTTGCTCGTGCAGTGGCCCAAGTTGTTCAGAGTGAAGCCACTGTATTTGTATCAGACGCGACTATTTTTCTTGCGCGGACAGCTGTAATTATCGGCCTCATTCTGTGGATTTGGACAATCTCTCGATTTCGAGACCGGGTTTTTGACGGATATATTGTTGATAGTGCATGACAAGCAGAATAGTCTTTATGCTCGACTACAAGGGAGATCAACTGCAAATCGGCGGCACCTCTAATTACCTCAAGCTATTGGCGCCGCGCGTGCGAGATGCTGGCTTTGATGTGCGCGTCGCCATGCCGTATTCACCACGTACAGAAGACTTGTTGGCAGTTTTGCAAAACGCCGCTATTCCGGTGGACGACGTGGACATCTCACCCCAGGCTGGACACGTGTTCCGCCGTCTAAAGACTGCCTACACTTATTTCTTATCGAGACCTCTCGACCTGGTGCATTTTGTTCTACCATGGTGGAACTCCTGCGAGTATGGCATTCTGGGAGCTAGACTGGCATCCGTCTCGGCCCGAGTGGTTACCTATGCATCTTTTCCAGAAGTGATAGATCAGCGTGTATATGAAGGGCTTTCCGGTGCTGTACGCAGGCAAAGGCATCGGTTCACCTGTAACTCTGTGCATAAAGCTATTTCCGTCTGTGAAATAAATAAGCGAAGACTTGTTGCGAATGGGTTCTACTCATCTCAGAAGGTGCCTGTGATCAAGGTTATGGTGGAACCGGATCATTTTGCGTGTGTGGATGGTTCTACAGATTTTAGGAGTAATTGGGGTGTCGATAGGTCACAAGTGCTTATCATAGTAATTGGCTATCTTGAGGAAATCAAGGGCCACCGTTATTTGTTGCAAGCGCTCCCTACTATTCTTCAGCTACATCCCAATGTGGTGGTTGTGTTTGTGGGTGACGGCGTTCTGAAAGCCTCTCTTGAGGCCCAAGTGCGAGAAAACCAACTGGTGGAAAAAGTCGTTTTTGCAGGATGGCAGGAAGATGTTCCTGGTGTCCTAGCTGCTTCTGATTTGTTGGTATTGCCCTCACTATCGGAGGGGCTACCCTTTGTCGTACCTGAAGCAATGGCGGCCGGATTGCCGGTAGTGGCCACAAGAGTGGGAGGAATACCTGAAGCCGTGATTGAGGGGCAAACTGGCCTCCTAGTGGAGCCGGCATCCCCGCAAGGTTTGGAGAAGGCAATTGTGAGTTTGTTGGATAACCCCGAACGTGCCAGGGCCATGGGCAAGGCTGGGCAGGCACGGGCTCGGGACAAATTTGATGTAACGCGGATGGTGGACGAAACCTGTGGGGTTTACCGTGACCTGCTGAGGAATTCATCTAATTGAAGTTGTGCGCGGTTCGTTTCACCAACACCTTCTCTCACCGTACATCATCTAGGTCGCCAACTTAGTCGATACGACAATGACCGCTCTTAATATTCTCTCGGTCGGTGGGTTCCTGCTATTTGTTGGCTTGGCCGCGCGCCATCTTGTTGCTGCCCTGTCCCAGCGAGGGGTTGCGGACCGAATCCATAAGATTGCCCTGATTGGTGAGATTTTGATTGTTTCCGTCTCGGGGTTCTTGGCACTTATTGGATGTTATGCACCCATTTATTTGCTGATGGCCAGCGCGTTGGCATATCTGGTCTCTCGCCGCATCGGTCCGCGATACGCCTACATTGAGCCGAAACCTCCGCGAGTTCGGCGCCTCGATCCTGAGGTGGCCTCCAGACCTGACAGCTGGAGCTCCTTTGCTTTTGTCTTTGTTGGAACCGCGGCTTTCATGGTCTTGGCCTGGAACGTGCGCAATGATTTCTTCAGTAGTGAGAAACGCATGATCATAGGAGATGATGCAGCCTATCATGTTCCCACAGTGCTGAACCTGGAGCGACACAGATCACTCTGGTTCCCGTTGGAGAACTACCAGATCGACGTACCTGAAATAGGTGTGCACGGTGGAAATGATGCGCGCATCTTCTTTCCATTGAACCATGAACTTCTCGTGGCGCTCGCGCGGTTTGCTTCCGGGCCTGCGGTAGAGTTCATGCGCGTAATCAACTACTTATTAATGTTCCATCTGATTCTTGTCACCTACTGCTTGGTCAAACTGGTTGCAGAAAGCAATGCGACCGCCTGGTTGATTGCCCTTGCGTGTTTTTTGTTACCTGTATTTCAAGGTCGATTATTACGCGGGCAGATTTCCGTGTTCGGGAACTTAAACAACGATCTCTTTGTTGCCTTGTTGGTGCTCAGTGGAATCTATTTGGCTGTTGAGCAATGGCGCGACCTGGAGGCAGGTTCATCGGCACCTCGCTCGCACCCTAATACCCTCTTGCTGGGCGCAATCATTCTTGTCGCCGTGGGAACGAAGTGGTATGCAGCTCTGTATTCGGTAGTGCTCCTAATTCTGTTCATCACCCCGATAGTGATTTACAGGTGTTGGCGCGATCATAACGCAATCAAATTGACCCTCACGTTGTGTTTGGTGGGTGTTGTCACAAACGGTGCCGCGGTACGCAACCTGTTTTACTTCGGAACACTTTCCGGGCATTTTGGGCCCATAAAGCCTTTCGGTTTTATCATGTTGAGCATGGGGCGCTCGTTTGTAGAAATCGGAGAGCTCGTACTGTGGACCGCGGTGACGCACGGAAGCGGTTTGACCATTGTTTTCCCGCTCTTTGGGATAATTCAGGTCCTGTGCCATCGTCGAACGATTGGCTGTGAGCAACCAACTAATCCCGCGACAGTGGCAAGACCACAGCAAGTTGACCTCGGGGTGCTGTTGAGCCTGATTGGTTCCACAATCTTGATATTGCTCTTCGCGATCCCTCAACCAACTTCTGGAATCAATACCGACAATGACCGGATCGTCTTCGGAATCACAATCCGGTACGCTATGCCTGCTTGGGTTCTAGCGCAGTGTACGGTGGTGAACTTGCGTCCATTGGCGAGAGTGGGCAGTCAGACGAGCGAAGTGATTGTACCTATGGGGGTGTGCTTGTCGGTGATTTCGAGCCTTTTCATGTACTTTCTACCGGTTCATGTTGCCGTCCTTGTCGCGCTTTCTCTCGGTGCGGGTGTTGTCGGAGTTATTTCCCAGAGGGTGCGCTACGAACGCTTGCGAGTGCAATATTGAGGTTGGCGTCTGAACCGACCCTTTTCACACCGCCTACGGGAGAATGGCCCCGTTATTAGGGTGAAGAAACTTGGCCTTGACTCTCCGTAAAGACATCAACCTCCATTCATGTTGTCACTTCACTCCGTTTGGCGAAATTCTTAATGTTGTGGCAGTGACACCCACCAGATGAAACCCAATCCGGACAATGGTGGTTCCCTGCGTCATCTGTGAACTTCAAACAATGGTCGCAGCACCCGCTTATGGGGTACAACATTGCAAATTCGCATCTTCATAATCCCGCAACTTGAGCATCGATTGTTACTCCGATGATTTTGCATGACTTGATAACGAATCATCCGAAATCAATGTTGCCGTGTCCCCAGACAATAGTAGATGTTGGTGGGGGTGCGGCACCCTATCCGAATGCGACCGAAATCTTGGATCTGTTAGATCACGACTTTGTGCAACGGTTAAGCTATGACGCGGACTACTTGCGAGTGGCAGGACAAAGGTGGACAACTTTGGACATTTGCTCCCGCCAACCATGGCCCTACGGAGACACCCATTTTGATTTCAATGTCTGCTCTCATACCCTGGAAGACGTTAAGGATCAACTCTCTGGGTATGTCATGAACTGGCGCGTGTGCTTAGGGCTGGATACATCTAATTCCCATCCCGTTTTCAAGAGAGCATTCGTGGCTTGGTCAGGCGCGGTGTCACAGGGTGGTGGCCACATCATCGCTGGATGATAGAGGCTAGTGCGGGACGCCTGCTGATTAATCCTCAAGTTTCATTTCGTGCACGCATCGCCCCGTCTATCTTTGCCCATCTCGTTTCGAAAGCAACCTGCTGCTAGCGACATATCTTTTTTCTGGAACAACACGTTCAATGCTTACGAGTTGCTCATCTACGTAGAGAATAATCGACGGGAACACATCTCTCAGTTTGGTGGTCGTCGCAGTGTTTTGTATAACGCCAAACGGTGGTTGAGCAATATTCTCACGTATGGAAATCGTTCCGATGGCACCCTTCCCAGTTGTATGTGGACCGACATGTCCGAGCGACAGTTTTGTCTGCACACTAGCAGTGATGAAGGCCCCTTGCTAGAACCGACATTGTCATAGCTCGAGATTACAGTTTTTGGCAACATGGCCTTCACGGCCGAAAGCCTATAAGTTGAAAGATCTTCTGTACTTCCAACAGAACACGACCTTTGGTCTTACGGAACGTTATTTGTCCTATCTCGCACGGGTAACTGACCGTTGCAGATACAATGTGCATTTCATGTTTCCAGAGGTGCCAGAGCTGCGGCCCTTAGAGCAGATGGGTCGTGATGGCGTACGTTTACATGGCCTACCTTCCGGACCCAACACAGGTAACCTCGTTCGCTTATTGCCAATGATATTGAATGTGTTTCGACAGGTCAAGCCAGACCTGATTCACTTCAATGACCCGGCTGTGGCTGGGCTGCTGGCCGGACGGTTGCATCGGCATGCGGCTCTTGTAATCACGCATCATACTCCTGAACTTAATCGACGATATGGCTTGCGCGGGAAATTGCTCGACAGGCTGGCTTTCGGGGGGCGCCCTTTTGTCATATTTACTTCTGAGAGCGACCGTCGAACTGGCATCGAGCGTGATGGTATCCGTGAAGAGGACAGCACCGTCATTCCCTACGGCATTGATGTATCTTCCTTCGGCAAGCATTACGACAGAAACGGAATATACAAGGAACTTGGCATTCCCCCTGACCATCGCATTGTTGGAAACGTGGCCCGGCTTGCCGCCCAAAAAGGCCATACATACTTAATCGAAGCGGCCAAGATTGTATTGTCTCGGCATGGCAATGTGACATTCGTAATCGTGGGAGATGGGGCTTTGAGAGGAAAATTGAACGCTCAGACAGTGCGTGCTGGCATCGCGGAACGCTTCGTGTTCACCGGGCAGCGTTCGGATATCCCCCGGCTCTTGAATGCCTTTGACGTGTTCGTCATGCCCTCTCTGTTCGAAGGATTGTGCATGGCTGTTTTAGAGGCTTTAGCAGTAGCTCTGCCCGTTGTGGCCACCCCTGTCGGCGGCATCCCTTCCAGCGTGGCTGAAGGCGAAACCGGCAGATTGGTGCCCCCGCGGGACGCAGACGCCCTGGCAAATGCGATTCTATGGATGTTAGAGCATCCGGCGGAAGCGCGAGAAATGGGCCTCAGGGGAAGGCAGCTCGTGGAGGCAAACTTCACTATGGAAGCCATGCTTGCGGGAACGGAGGCTGTCTACGACCGGCTCCTTTCCCGGCGAGAGAACGCAGCCGAACTCGCATAATGGCCTCCCCGCGGGTTAGCGCTATAATCGCCACTCACAACCGCGCCGAACTGGTCGGTCAGGCAATAAAAAGTGCTCTGAGTCAGACGGTGCGGCCTGCGGAGATCATCGTCGTGGACGATGGCTCGAGTGATTCGACGCCGCAGGTACTTTCCGAATATGGAAGCGACATTCGGATTCTTCGTCAGCCCAACAGGGGTCGCTCGGCCGCCCGCAATGCCGGTGTCAAACATGCGCAGGGCGACATAATCGCCTTTCTTGACTCTGACGACATCTGGCTGCCGGAGAAACTTGAAAAGCAGTTGGCGGCCTTTAAAGCCAGCCCGGGCGCCGGGTTGGTGCACACGTTTTCCGATGTGGTCGATGCGAAAGGTGCGCAGCTTCCTCGAGAAACCGGGCGCCGCCAGCAGCTCTATCGGCGTGCCCTGAAGCGCGGCTACACATACGAAGGTATGAGCCAGGAGTGCATCATGTTCCTCTCCACTGTGGCCGTGCGCCGTGAGTGCTGGGAGCGTTCTGGCCCAATGGATACAGCCATCCCGGCCTTTGAAGATTGGGACTGGTACCTGCGGGCAGCCGTATACACTGAAATCGCTACCATACCAGAGACCCTAGTGCATTTTCGGAAGCATGCTGGGAACACCTCCTCACGGGAATTCCTCGAAGGTCGAGTGAAAACCTGCCGTAAACATCTCGCCTTGCTGGACGGGCGGCCGCGCTCGTCGCATCGGGAGCGCGCTCGGCGCAACTTCTGTGTCCAACTGGCAGCCGCGTATTACGTTCATGGCAGCTCGGCGCAGGCCGGTAAATGGATGCGTGAAGCTGTGCGCACTGATCCGTCCGTGTTGTTGCGCCCCTCACACCTGCGCTATTCTCTGGCGATGTGTTTGCCTGAGAGTCTCCTAAATGGAATACGCCGGCTGGGGCGCCAGTTCTCCCACGAGGCCACGAACGAATCAACCTGAGCGCATCATCCCTGCCGACACGCCGCCAGGGATTGTTGCGCTGCACCTGAAGCGGTATGAATTCGCGCGCGAGTACACTGTCGGTAAGCGCGTGCTAGATATGGCTTGCGGAGTGGGTTATGGGTCGTTTCATCTGGCCAAGGTCTGTAGGCATGTGGTGGGAGCAGATATTGATTGGGCGGCGGTGGATTATGCGCGGCGGCAGTACGGCGGCCGGGAGAACCTGTCTTTCGTGCAGGCAAACGCGATGCGAACGGGCTTGGCGGAATCTCAGTTTGATGCAGTCTGTTCATTTGAGACTATCGAACATGTGCGCGATGCTGGAATGTTCTTGAGCGAAATCAAACGTGTGCTCAAGCCGGATGGTGTGTTCATTGTCTCAACACCCCGGGTAGCGCGCAGCGATTCGCGCCCGGCCAATCCTTTTCATTACCATGAATGGAGCCCCGTTGACTTCAAACGGCTGCTCCGCGGTTCCTTCAGGAATGTGGAGATCTTCGGGCAGTTCCGCCGGGAGACAGGCGCCGCCCGCTGGCTGAAGCGATTGGACGTGCTTCGGCTGCGCACGTGGCTCGTTCCACTCTGGCTGACGCGCCAGGCAGCGCAGGCCGCCGGCGTGCGCGCGATGGCGGACCTGCATATGGAGGATATCTTCATCCGGCGCGGGGATTTGCGCCGAGCGAGCGAGATTGTGGCGGTTGCCAGCGATGAGAACTATAGAGCCTGAAGGCTGGGGCGCAGTGTGGCGGCGGGACATGGCCGCTTATGACCCCGCCAGCGTGATAGCTGCAGTTGATGAAGAAAGCGTTAGCGTTCGCTGCGAAAAGATCACCGCGTATTTTGATGAACATGTTGGCGATTTGGCCGGGAAACGCACGGCTGAAATCGGCTGTGGTGGCGCGATCTACAGCCTGATATTCGCCCGACGTGGTGCGCGCGCCACGCTGCTGGACTACAGCCCGGAGGCCCTCGCGCTTGCTGAACGCAATCTTGGCGCCCTTCACCTCGAGGGCGAATTGCTGCAGGCTGACGCGTTCAACCTTTCGCCCGAATTGCATGGTCGTTTTGACGTGGTAATGTCTTTTGGAACTGTTGAGCATTATCGCTACCCGCGCCGGCTGGCAATCTGCCAGGCGCACGTTGATTTGGTGAAGCCCGGCGGTGTCGTCATTATAAGTGTCCCAAACGTTTTCTTCTTGCCGCACGAGATACTCAAGGTCTTGCTGGTTGCGCGGGGAAAATGGTTCCTGGGATACGAAGGCAGTTTCTCGCGCCGGGAACTTTTTCGCGTGGCGCGCCAGTTGGGTCTGCAACGCTACCGAATCGTCGGTTCTTCGTGGCGAAACGACCTGCGTCGGTATGTCGAGATTGTCCGAGACACTCGGACATTTGGGAAATGGTTTCCGAAGAGCCGGCCGGGAACTCAGCCTGCAGCCGCTCGAAGAGCGCGGGAGGATCATTGGCTTGATAACTTCTTCGGACATGACATAGGATTGTTGGGGGTCAAGCGTAGTAGGGAAATATAATAGAGGTGCGGCAGCTGGCCTCTCCGATTCGCAGGTATGCGATTCAGCGGTAGACACAAATGCGTGAAAGTGAGCAGTTTTGAATTCTAACACTACCTGAGATAAAGCAGCAGAGAGAATTTTCCGCGGTTTAGCGATACGGGATGTGAGGCCTTTGTTGCAACAGGATATCAGAAACTTGTGGGCGAATTTGAACTTCAAATTTACCCATTTTCGGGCCTCATGTGATTGACTTTGGTTTTGGTACCGGTGCTTTCATGTCAAGGTTCGCAGGAGACGGTGTGAAGTGCGCTGACGTTGACATTGCATCAGGACATGTTGCCAGGGCTAGCAAGGGATATCCAAGCGTCGAGTGGGTGGTCAGTGACCTTGAACAAACAAGGCTTCTGGCTTTGTGTGTAGATATTGTCGTGCTGTCCGGAGTAATTCATCATTCCCCTGCTCTTCGCAAGTTGGTACTAGAAGCATAGCGTGTCCTGATGGAAGGGGAGAGGGTGTTGTCTTATGACCCGAATAAACGTAATCCTGTTATGTTGCTGTTGCTAGATGAGAAATCTCCATCAAGGTGGTTCCGTGGAATTACGCGCAAGGAGCGACTCTTGGCCTCCGGGGAGGTCCGCACAGTATTGGCGGAAGCAGGCTTCCGAGAAATCAATGTCTACGCTATGTCTGGTATAGGGTTCAAACACGCCGAAGGAAAGCTGACCCAGTTAGCATTGCGGATTTACAATACCTGGGATTATTATTGGGCAAACTGCCTTGCTAGCATCGTTTTTGGTCGTTCATCATTACAACCGCCGAAAAATGAATACAACCTCTGACTCTGCGAGTGACTTCGGTCATAAGGGGGAGCGGAGGACATGTACATCTGTTAGCACTACCGACAGGCGTATCGCCACACGGTTGTTTGTCACAGTTTATCTGATTAGCTTGTTCTCGATCGGTGATAGGATAGGCCCCCGAAACAGATATCAATACCTTGCATATGCAATAGTCCAAAACCACACCCTTGACATTACAGAAATTGAGGAACAGCACGGTTATATGCTCGATGCAAATGATTATCAAGGGAAACGGCTTATCTGGTCGAGTCCAGGCATAGGGCTCCTGGTAGCACCTGTGTATGGTTTGTCCAATTTGCTACACATTGAAGAGCGAATTGGTGTTTCATTGGGTGCGGAATCCATCCAAGCTTACCGTGACCTAATTTTTGCAATGACCGTCAATGCACCCTCCGCTGCCCTCTTTGTCACGTCGCTTTGGTTGATGTTGAGATGGCAAGGGTTGACGAGAAGGTTGTCATGCTTTCTTGTCTTGTGCAGCTTCTGGGGCAGCATGACGGCCTACTATTTCACCGTTGGTAACAACGTACAAAGTGCTGTTCATATGGCATTGACAACCGCTGGCTGGGCGTCGCTCCTGACAGTTGCGCGTGCACGTGCTGCTCGCAAAACCATGCTTATATCCGGTCTGTTCCTCGGATTGGCAGTTCTTGTCTACGAAAGTGCTTACCTTACGACGCTCTGTGCTCTAGTGTATGCTGCGCTGAAACATGGTAAAAGAGCCTGGGCTCTGGTAGGGGGAATTGTCCCAGGTGCAGCAGGGCTGCTAGTTTATCAATGGATCGCCCTAGGTAATCCATTTCTAAATGTCAACGTTGTTTTCAGCGCGACGCCCCCTCTGGGATACCCCCAAGTGACCTTGATCAGCGTGGCTTACCAGTACATAGCAGGAAGGAGCATGGGGATCATTTGGTACTTTCCTCTTGCAACCATACTGCTTTGCTGCCTTCGTGTTCGGAGGTTTTCAATGTCTCTATCAGGGTTCTGTTGGATACTAATCGCAGGCCATTGGTTGCTTGCAATTTGGGGCACGTGGCATTTTACAAATAAGTTAGGGGGACCAATTGGATGGGAGTGGCAGGCGGGCGTGGGGCCGGCTGGTCCGAGAGTTTTGCTCCCAACCGTTCCATTCATAGCCTTGCTGGTAGCGCAGCTTGATTTTCGTTCCGTGTACTTGCGGACATGGATGAACTGGATGGGTGTTCTCGGTCTCTCACTAAACATTCCGATTCTTATGTACCCGGCGGGCGGACCGGTCTTCCGCGGTTTGTTCTTGATGTTGAAACATGGGATGATCATCCCACTCCCTCGCATAGTACCGCAGCTTCTTCCGCTAGAGTCAGTTATCAGGCCGCTAGGCGCGAATGATTTTATGACATGGGCGGTTGTGCTTGCCCTCCTCGTCTTATGGCTCTGGACGAGTTCTCGATTTCGAGACTGGCTTTTTGAAGGCACTGCAAAACCGTCTTGAATCCCATTCAGTGCCATAGACTGGCAATGAAAGAGCCAAGAAAATATACTGACGTGGATGTTGTTGGAACTGTAAATGTTTTGGAAGCTGGAAGGTTAGTAAGCCCATCACCAGTTGTGTTGTTATCTTCATCAAAGAAGGGTTGACTGGCGCCATTGTGGTCGGTCGGTTGAGACGGCCTGAGGCCCATTAATGTGCGCATTGTTTATACGGTACTGAACGGCCACCTGGCTGGCGGTCAAGTTATCTGTGGGCAGATTATGCTGGCTGCCAGAGCAGCCGGACATCAAGTCTGTCTGGTCACTCCTTCACACGGGGAATTCACCGAGTTGTTGGAATCCGAATCCGTGCCGATTGTGCTTATGCCGATGGCGCGGACGTTTCATTTCCACCGTGCCCGGCAGTTTGCTCGCTTCCTCAAGAATTGGCGAGCTGATCTCGTGCATTGCCACGCTGCTGTGCCAGGCACGATTCTGGCGCGGTTGGGAGCAAAGTTAGCCGGCGTACCCTTAATTAGCCACGTCCACATTGAAAACAAGTTCAGTGATGTGCCATGGATACGGGAGGTGCAGGTCTGG
>PBQI01000153.1 GCA_002725625.1 Rhodospirillaceae bacterium
GATTGGTGGAGCCGGACGGAATCGAACCGACGACCTCTACAATGCCATTGTAGCGCTCTCCCAACTGAGCTACGGCCCCATGATTACTTAGCGCTGCGTTGATTTGGGTATTGGCGGGTGCACTCGCTGCAGCGAAGGCGGGGAACATAGGGGTCGAAGGGGGTGGTAGGCAAGTACAAATGCACTAAGTTTCTTCTTTTTTTTATCCACATTCTCTATTACCGCCGTAACCGCTTTGCCGTCCTCATCAGGATCGCTTTCTATCAAACTATCATCACCTTAGTCATCGGCGGCGAGATCAATCTCTTTTTCGTTTTTCGGCTCTTCCTTTTCGGCCGGTTTGGTAGCAGTTTGTTTTTGCCGCGCAGCAGCAGAGCGGGTTTTAGGTTTAAAAACCGGCTGTTTTGCTCCACATTTTGGGCAGATTGGTGGTTTCTTTTTCAAATCATAAAAATTAGCTTCGCATTCCTTGCAGATCAGCTTACTTCCTAAATCTTTGGTGGCCACGCGCTTCTCCTATTTTATTATCCGGACAACATACCAATACTCACCGGTTACCGGTTTCAGCGGACAGCCAATTGCCATGTTAGAACCGGTCTGTCAAAACCAAAAATGCCCTGCTGAGAAAAAACCAGCAAATAGCGCCTACCGTTTCCCCGCCAAAGATGATAATACCCACTGAAATTTCAATTATAAGGTGCCTCCTTTGGATACTGAATGATGGCGATCAAGTCTGAGAAAAACGGCCCGTTACGTGGTGAGATTGATGTACCTGGCGATAAGTCGATCTCCCACCGGGCGCTGATGATCGGCGCTCTGGCAGTGGGCGAAACGCGTATCCTCGGCCTTTTGGAGAGTGAAGACGTTTTGGCCACGGCAAATGCCTTGCGCCAGTTGGGTGCCGGTATCGATCAAGATGGTGAAATCTGGCGTGTCACTGGACGCGGTGTCGGTGGCCTAGCGGAACCGTCTACAGTCCTTGATTTGGGTAATTCGGGCACATCGGCCCGGCTTCTTATGGGAATCCTGGCAGGCCACGATTTCCCGGCGACCCTGACCGGTGACGCCTCACTTTCGGACCGGCCCATGGAGCGGGTAATGGCGCCACTGCGCTTTATGGGTGCCTCCTTCGCCGCCCGCTCGGGCGGCCGTCTGCCGGTAACGGTGACCGGAGCCGAACAGCCCCTGCCCATTTCGGAAACCCTGAAAGTGGCATCTGCACAGGTCAAATCGGCGATCCTCCTGGCCGGCCTGTGTGCACCCGGAAAGACTACAGTCATTGAACTTCACCCAAGCCGCGACCATACGGAGAACATGCTGGCTCATTTCGGCGTTAAGATTGAAAGTAAAATGCGCGACGGCGGTGCCAAGGAAATCACCCTGACCGGACAGGCGGAAATCGCCGGCCAGGAGATCCAGGTGCCGGGCGATATATCTTCGGCTGCCTATCCCCTGGTAGCAGCCTTACTGCTGCCTGGTTCTGATATCCTCATCCACAACGTTGGTGTCAATCCGTTGCGCTCCGGATTAATCGATACGCTGGTGGAAATGGGCGCGTCAATCGAAATTGTAGATCCCCGGAAGTTGGCCGGTGAACCCGTCGCCGATCTCGCCGTGCGGGCAGGCAGCCTGACGGGAGTGAGCGTGCCGGGCAGCCGCGCCCCGAGCATGATCGACGAGTATCCTATTTTGGCCATCGCCGCCGCCAGTGCCCATGGCACCTCAGTGTTCGAAGGTGTCGGGGAGTTGCGAGTCAAAGAATCCGACCGCCTGGACGCCATTGTGCAGGGATTGAAAGCCTTCGGCGTCGACGTCGAGGAAACCAGGGACAGCCTGACCATTCACGGTACCGGCGCCCCCCCCAAAGGCGGCGCCACCGTCGCCAGCCGCCTTGATCATCGCATCGCGATGGCCTTTTTAATTATGGGCACGGCCAGCGATCACGCTGTTATTGTCGATGACGGCAGTCCCATCGAGACCAGCTTTCCCGGCTTTGCCGCGGTCATGAACGGTTTGGGCGCAGACATCCGGGACGTTACCGAATGATCATCGCCGTCGATGGCCCGGCCGCCGCCGGCAAGGGAACCTTGACCCGAAATCTCGCCGATCATTTTGACCTGGCGCGTCTCGATACCGGACTGATTTACCGAGCTGCCGGAAAACTGGCCAGCCAATTAGGTGATCCGGCCGATTCCGCCACTGCTGTCAAAGCCGCTCAATCGTTGTCTTTCACCGATCTGGAAAAACCTAGTCTGCGCGATGAAGTTGCTGGCGAGGTTGCCAGCAAGGTTGCCGCGGTACCGGAAGTCCGGGCCATCCTGCTTTCCTTCCAACGGGAATTCGCCGCCCATCCGCCCGGCGGCAAAAAAGGTGCGGTACTGGACGGCCGGGATATCGGCACCGTGGTGTGTCCCGATGCAACGGTAAAACTATTCATTACAGCTTCGCCCGAAGTCCGTGCGGAAAGGCGTTTTAAAGAGTTGCAAGAACGGGGCGAGGAAGCTATACGTAGCCGCATTCTGCGGGATATTAAGGATCGGGATAAGCGGGATTGTTCACGCCCGGTTGCGCCCTTAGAGCCGGCCAAGGATGCTAAAGTCATAGACACCAGCGATTTGGACGCGGCGGCGGTATTTGCCGTAGCGCTCGAATATATCGATTTGCAGAATATTACCTAACGGGAATTGATCGTTCGCCCTGAATTAAGTCATAAGATTTAGGTAGGGTGAGGCGGATTTCTCGTTTGTTTAGCCCCGCTCTTCAGGCCGGAAATATAAAACGGCCGGAAGGCGGATTTTGGATGTTTAAGACCGCCGGAACCAACCGGTCGGCCTGAAAATTTATTAAAGGAAAGCCAATATTATGACCAATGCAGAAACCGACCCGGAATCCGGTCAGGATTCTACCCCACAATCCCCCGGGGGAAATCAAATGCCCCCCCTTACAACAGATAATTTTGCCGATTTGCTTGAAGAATCGTTCAGCGAGGAAAGCAGATTGCAAGGCCGTGTCGTCAACGGACTGATCGTTGGCATCGAAAACGACATCGTCACCATTGACGTCGGTCTCAAATCCGAAGGCGCTGTGCCGGTTAAGGAATTCACTGATCCCGGCGGCGATGTAACAATTTCCGCCGGCGACAAAGTCGACGTATTTGTCGAGCGCTATGAAGGCCGCGACGGTGTTGTGGTTCTGAGCCGCGAGAAAGCCCGCCGCGAGGAATCCTGGACTGTCTTGGAGAAAGCCTTCGAAGCCGAAGAGCGGGTCAACGGTGTCATATTCGGCCGTGTCAAAGGCGGCTTTACCGTCGATCTTTCTGGCGCCGTTGCCTTCCTGCCTGGCAGCCAGGTAGACATTCGCCCAATCCGGGACGTAACGCCGCTGATGGGTAATGCACAGCCCTTCCAGATTCTCAAAATGGATCGTAGCCGGGGCAATATTGTGGTTTCCCGTCGCGCCGTTCTGGAGGAAACCCGCGCTGAAGAGCGTTCGGAACTGATCTCCAATCTGAAGGAAGGCCAGGTTCTGGATGGTGTGGTCAAGAACATCACCGATTACGGCGCCTTTATTGATCTTGGCGGCGTCGACGGACTGCTGCACGTTACCGATATCGCCTGGAAGCGTATCAACCATCCCTCCGAAGCCCTCAATGTCGGTGAAACCATTAAGGTTCAGGTCATCCGGTTCAACCCGGAAAACCAGCGCATTTCGCTGGGCATGAAACAGTTGGAATCTGATCCTTGGGAAGGCGCCGAAGCCAAGTACTCGGTCAATACCAAGTTCAACGGCCGCGTTACCAATATCACCGACTACGGTGCATTCGTGGAGTTGGAAGCCGGTATCGAAGGCCTCGTTCACGTCTCTGAAATGAGCTGGACCAAGAAAAACATTCATCCCGGAAAAATCGTCTCGACCAGCCAGGAAGTGGAAGTAATGGTCCTTGATGTCGATCCGTCGAAACGGCGGATCAGTCTCGGCCTCAAACAATGCACCGCCAATCCTTGGATTGATTTCACGGAAAAACAGGTTGTCGGCGCAGAATTGGAAGGCGAGATCAAAAACATCACAGAATTCGGTTTGTTTGTCGGTCTCACCGAGGAAATCGACGGCATGGTCCATCTTTCCGATTTGGACTGGGCCAAGTCCGGGGAAGAAGCCGTTGCCAAATACAAAAAAGGCGACACCGTTAAGGTAAAAATCCTCGACATTGATGTGGACAAAGAGCGCATCAGCTTGGGCGTCAAGCAATTGACCGACGATCCGGTTTCCGGCGGGATCGAGAAACTGAAAAAAGGTGATATTGTCACCTGTAAAGTATCCAAGGTTGTCGATAATGGTATCGAAGTGTCCGTCAACGACGCTGTGCCCGGCTTTATCCGCCGTGCCGAATTGTCGCGGGAGCGCTCCGAACAGCGCCCTGACCGCTTTGCGACCGGTGAACTGGTTGACGCCATAGTCACCTCGGTCGATAAAGCCTCGAGAAAGGTCAATCTTTCCATTAAATCCCGTGAAGTTCAGGAAGAGAAGAGAGCCATGGCCGAGTATGGATCATCCGATTCGGGCGCTTCTCTCGGCGATATCCTAGGTGCTGCATTGAAGGAACGCAGCGCGACCCGGGAACAAAACGAAGATGCACCTGAAGAAGCCGCTGAGGAAGTTACTGAGGAAGCTGCCTCGGAAACTGCAGGAGAAGTTGCGGAGGAAGCGGATTCGGACGCAGTCGAAGTAGCGCCTAAGAAAAAGGCCGCCGCCAAGAAAAAAGCGGCTGCTAAGAAAAAGTCGGCTACCAAGAAAAAAGCCGCCGCCAAGAAAAAGGCCGCCGCCAAGAAAAAGGCCGCCGACTGATATCGGCGGTCCTCAGAGGACATCTTGCCCCGCGGCAAATAGTCATAGAGCGGACCGGCCGGCCTTAGTGAAGCTGAATTAAGGCTAGTCGGAACCGATTTGTGACCGAATCAGGGATGAAGCACTAATGGCGCTAGAATCCGATCTTATTCTTGACCGTAGCCGTCTCAAACGGCGGCTGACCTTTTGGCGGGTAACCGCCGTACTCGCCGCTGCACTACTGATTATTTTCACCATCGGCCGATTTTCAGGCTACGGCGGCAAAGATCACATCGCCGCTCTCGATATTCAAAATATTATTGTTGATGATGCCGAACGAAACGAGGTCCTGGCGGAAATCGCGGAGGATGATCAAGTGAAGGCCGTGCTGGTCCGAATCAACAGCCCAGGCGGCACCGTGGTCGGCGGTGAATCTTTATTTATCAGTCTGCGGCGAATCGCCGAGAAAAAACCGGTGGTTGCCGTGATGGGTGAACTGGCAACCTCGGCAGGGTATATGGCAGCCGTTGCCGCCGACTATATCATCGGGCGGCAATCAACCATAACAGGCTCCATCGGCGTTATCATGCAGACCACCGATATCACCGGCTTGCTGGGTAAGATCGGCATCAAGCCAGAAGCCATCAAAAGTGCCCCGCTTAAGGCTCAACCGAACCCCTTGGAACCGATGTCATCGGCAGCCCGGCAGGCGGCCCAAGACGTGATTTCCGATATGTACGATATGTTTGTTACGATGGTATCTGAACGACGCAATATGGACAAAGCAACGGCCAAAAGATTGGCGGACGGCAGAGTCTATACCGGCAGACAGGCCGTCAAGAACGGTCTCATTGATGCTCTGGGCGGTGAGAAAGAGGCGTTGGCCTGGCTGAACAAAAATAAAGGAATCACCAAATCAATACCCGTCAGAGCGTTGAAAATTCGGCGGGCCGACGGAATATTACAGCGAATCGGCGATGAGTTATTTGGAAAAACATTGTTTTCTGAACGACTTACACTTGACGGCGTGATTTCGCTTTGGCACCCTGACGTTAAATAAAGTTGTATTTATCGTTATTGGACGCACAGGCTGAAGTTAAAAATTAACCAGCCTGTGTATCGACGTTAAATCTTGCCAAGGAGGGCAGGGGGACAATGACAAAATCGGAACTCATTGCTTATCTTGCGGAAAAAAACCCGCACCTTTATCAGCGCGACGTTGAGCGTATCGTCACGACCATATTCGATGAAATCGCTTCGGCGCTGGCTGAAGGTGATCGTGTTGAGTTACGTGGTTTCGGCGCTTTTTCCGTCAAACAGCGGTACGCGCGAGTTGGCCGCAATCCGCGCACTGGCGAAGTCGTTAATGTCGCCGCCAAACGGGTTCCTTATTTTAAAACCGGTAAACAACTTCGCGAAAAACTTAATAATCACTGATGTGACCCCAACCCGGAATAGTGGTTGAATATTTGATTCCGGCTACCGTTTTAAGGGATTCAATTTTTGGTACGCTTTTTTTCCTGGATTGCCATGGTTGTGATAGGCGCCGTGGTAATACTTTTTACCATCTCCAACCGCGCCACGGTTATCCTTGATTTCTGGCCGCTGCCGTTTTTTTTGCCGACGCCGCTTTATCGGGTTGTTCTAGCTGCGGCTTTTCTGGGATTTATTTTTGGCGGCCTGGTCGCCTGGATATCGGCTGGCAGCGCCCGTAGTCGAGCCCGCCGCGAAGAAAGACGAGCGTCAAATCTGGAAAAGGATCTTACCACCCTGCAGGACAAAATTGGTGCCCTGGAAGACAAAAACAAAGATGCCGCGACGGGCAAAAAAGGAAAGGCAACATGACCGGCCCTGCACCCGACCGCATTTATGTTCCCCTCGACACGCCGGATTTAGAGAAAGCGCTGGATATTTCGGCTCGGCTGAAGGGTCTGATCGGCGGCGTTAAAGTGGGCAAGGAGTTCTTCACCGCCTTGGGCCCAGCGGGGGTCGCTGACATTAGTGCCCTAGGCATGCCTCTGTTCACTGATCTGAAATTCCACGATATTCCCAATACGGTGGCCGGTGCGGTCCGGTCCGCCATGCGGATGAAACCGGCCATATTGAACGTTCATGCCGCCGGGGGCCAGGCTATGATGGCGGCCGCCCGGGATGCCGCCGCGGAAGAAGCTGATAAGCTCGGTTGTGCTAGGCCTTTGGTGCTGGCAGTGACCGTCCTGACATCACTGGACGATCAGGATCTCAACGGCATCGGTGTGCCAGGCGGCACGCTGGAACAGGTTAGGCGGTTGGCACGGTTGACCCAGGAATCCGGGCTCGATGGCATGGTCTGCTCAGCCGCCGAGATTGCAGCCTTGCGGAAAGAATGCGGTCCCGATTTCAAACTACTGACGCCCGGCATACGGC
>PBQI01000154.1 GCA_002725625.1 Rhodospirillaceae bacterium
GCGGCCTTTCGGTAATAAAGGCTCTATCACTGACCATTCGAAGTCCGTAAGATCGTAGCACATAATTCAACCTCCAACTGTTTCGGAGTTTGAATCACACCCAGGTTAATCGGGCGTTAATTGAGTACAGAGCCTAGTTTTATATATCTCTAAATACACAATAAATATCATGAATAACAGAAATATACAATTTTTTCTAAGACCATCTTCTATATATATTCTATTAATATTTTTATGTACTATTTTTATACTTATATTTTATGATGGTTATAGGATGATTTATTTTTATGCAAATAAATATATTGGTGCAAATCCCCAGATAGAGACGTCGGTCCATATCGAGAGGGGCCGTAAGTTCGTTTACGACGGTTTTGTGGGGAAAGTAGAATTTTTGCAGGATCGCACTACCATGGGTGATGGCCGCAGCCTGGACAAGCGGCATAAGCTGCGATGGCTTTATAAAAGTGTTGAAGCGGAAGTTTACAAATTAGTTGCGAAAAAATCACTGCGGGTGGCCCTTTATGTGCAGTACCTGCATTATTCACTTGTCATATTAGTAGGTTTTATATTCACGGCATTGGTTGTGCGCCACTTGCGCGGCGGGATTGATTTCAACCTATTGGCGATATTAGCTATCGTGGTGTACGCTTGGATAGCGTTGGTAAGCACAGCATATCGAATTCACGATCAACATACATTTATAGAAATGTCCGTTGTCGCGGCCGGCCTTTACTTTAGCCTCAAACGCCAACTTTTCGCTGTCCTAGTCATCCTGTTTATCGGCGTTGCCAACAGAGAATCCGGGGTCGCCATTGGAGCCATATATGCAATTATAAACTGGCGGGAAAAAGGTTTCTGGCTGCCGGTAATTTTCGGACCGATACTATTGCTTGGAATCAACATGGATCTGTTCCTATTGCCGGATTTCTGGAATCCGTCGAGCTATGTCGTCACGGGAGATAAAAAACTCGGCTATATCAATATAATGAACCTGACACAGGTGCCTTTTTCACTCTTGGCATTTACGGCATTGAAGGAATTCGCATTTTTTGCTCCCGTCGCGCTTCTGGTTCCGAAGGCGGTCAAGAGTGCCCTGGGATTGAAGCTGGTACTCATTGGATCGATGTATGTGGTGATATTCATGTTTGGCACCATACTCGGCTACTTGCTGCCATACGCGATCCTGATTCCGATTGTCTGCGGAATGTGGGCGGTCGCCTACCCGGTTGTCCCACCAGAAGGAACGCTCTCCGTCGAACGCTAATACCGATTCCGCTTGATCAATTCGTACATGTTGTGATTCTCTCCCCCAAGTATCCACCAGATATGGGGGTTTTGTTATGGGCGAGCGGAAGGTATTGACCCATCACGCGAGTGCATCGGAGGTACAGGATGCATATCGCGCCGAGAGGGAGGCTGTTCGGCGGCCAGTTTCCCGGCAATGCTTCCGCCAGTCCTCAGCTTCGACGCCGATATCGTCATGGGTGGCCGCCTGGTGGCTCCCCAGTTCACCCGGGTTTCTTATTTCTGGCACAAATTGGGGAACCGTTTCATAACCTTCGTGTTCAACATTTTCTACAACATGACCTTCACCGACATCTATTGCTGCTACCTTTTGTACCGGCGTCCCCTGCTCGACCAGGACGGCTTGGTTGCGGAGGGATGGGAGCAACATGCGGAGATCCTTTGCCGGGTGGTGAAGAAAGGGGGCGTCGCCTACGAAGTGCCGATCAATTACCATGGCCGGTCCTACGCCGAAGGCAAGAAGATCAAGGCCTACCACGTACTCGCCGTGCTGTGGATGATCGTCAGGCGGCGGTTCCTTCCCTAAAAACAGCGGCTGTCCGGCATTGTTGGCGTGAACGAAACAACGGCGGCAGTTTGGCATAGTGCCTGAACGAAATGGCCCCGCGGCGAGGACGAGGAAAAGCGGCCCCAGAGTGAACAAATCCGCCATGCCCATAAAAAAAAGCAACCAACCGAGGGCTCCGAAGCCTAGAGCAAATCCAGTTTGATAGGAATCGCCAAAGGCTTCCCATCAATCTGGAGAGTTTGCTCTAACTTAATTGTTGTAGAGCGGATTCACGTGATTGATCGATCCCACGAAGTGGGTTCGATCAATCTGGGTACGCTCTAGGGTGAATACGATGCACAAACGTTCTTCGGGGGCGCAACAGATCGGAAACTCTCAACGCTTTCAAAATCACTGTCCCGAAGCCGAAACCGCAGAGGATTTACAATATCAAAACGGCAAGGAAGGTCATTGCAGTTTCAGTAACGAGAGAATGGGAGCGAGAAAATTGCTGAATTGAAACAGCTAAGCGGCGGGAGAACCGGCAACCCATATCCAAAGGACAGCGCCGAGAAGGGGGGCTGGCTTGTTCATAGACGTATTGGGGAGGAATTTTCCATTAAGGATATTATTGGCCCATTAATCTCGACAGAAAGGGGGCAATTGACATATCAGAGGGCCAAGATCGATTTGACGATCTTTTTTTCGAGGTCTTCGTCACGTTGTTCAACAATACCCAAGCCAAGGCCGGCGTTCCGGCATACGCCCTGGCCACCGCCGCCGCCCTGGCGCCGGTTCTGGCGTTCTTCGAGCCGCGATGGGCCTCGCCCCTGATCGTCGCGGCGGCGGTGGTCGCCTTTGCCGCCACCCTTCTACGTAAGGGCCGGCTTCACCTTCCCGGCCGGCCGCTAGTAGTGGTGCTTGTTCTGCTTTGTTTTTGGGCGGCGGTCACTATCATCTGGTCCCTGGATGTCTGGATCGCCACTCGCGGCACCCTCAAGCTTACCGGCAACCTGCTGGTCGGCGTGGTTCTGCTTTCCATCGCCAAGGATCTCGACGAAGGAGAAGCTCGGATCGTCAGCTTCGGCCTGCTAGGTGGCTTCCTGCTGACCCTGACGGCGCTCACCGTTGAAGTCCTGTTCGGCGGTCCTATCAGCTCTAGGCTCATCGGCATTCATCCCGATACAGCGTTGTTGTTCGGCTTCTTCTGGCTCAATTCCAGCCTCGCCATCCTGGCGCTGACAGTCTGGCCGCTGAGCGTCATGTTCCTGGGCAAGCTCCACGGGTCCTTTGCCGGGGCGCTGTTCGTGGTCATGGTCGCCGTCGCCTTCCTGATCGAGTACGTGACCGGCATGGCGGCGGTCGCGGTCGGGCTGGTGACGGCCGGGATCGTTTACCGCGGCCAGGGCGGGGCGTTGAGGATTCTCGCCGGGCTGATGGTCCTCGGCCTCTTCGCGGCGCCGCTTCTGCCCGCCAAGGTGTTCGAGCCGGCGGCCTTCTCAAAAAGCGACCTGGTTCCCCGCGCCCTTGTCCACCGAATGTACGTATGGGACTTCACCGCCGCTCGAATTCTCGAGAAACCGTTTCACGGCTGGGGCATGAGTGCTTCCAGGGTCATTCCCGAGGGCAAGGAATACGCCGTCGACCCGCGCTACGGCACCATCGGCGACAAGTTACCACTGCATCCGCATAATTTTGCCCTTCAGGCCTGGCTCGAACTCGGCCTTCCAGGCGCCCTGCTTTTCGCCGCCTTCGGCGCCCTGGTGCTCCTTGGGATCGCCGGGTCGGGGAAGGGCCGGAGAGTGATGGCGTTGCAGGCCGGCCATTTTGCCGCCGGCTTGTTCCTCATAACCTTCGGCTTCGGTGTCTGGCAGAGCTGGGGCCAGGCCAGCCTGTGGCTGAGCGCCGCCATGATGGTGGCGGCGTCAAGGGCCAGAGCGCGGACGGACACCGGGGAAGAGGATTAGCGGGAGCCCAGCGCGCCGCTCTCGCCAGGCTTCCTGGCGCTGATGAACCATGAGAATCCCATGAGACGCCCGAGCTTCAACTCCAACGGCGACTGGATGGGCCAGGGTTCCCCGTAGACCAGGATCCCGCCGGGATGGCTGCCGTAGCGATTCAACTGGTATCGACGGTAGAGCCGGCCCAGTTTGGGGATCAGGTAGAAATAGAACTCGCCCTTGCGCATGGCGAGGTTATCGAAACGATCGAACATTCTCTTGACTTCGCCCGCCGTATAGCATCGGGTAATCGGATTCTCGACTGTTTGGCGGTTCTTGCCGCCCCATTCGGTGGTCTTGCCCAGCCAGTCCGGATCACCGAACATCCTTCCCAACAAGATACCCTCGCAAAGCATCTTGTTGATCCAGAAATGCCAAGAGCTCTTGCAATAGAGCATGATGACGGCACCCCCCCCCGGCTTGAGGACCCGGTAGACTTCGTCAATGGCCTTTTCCGTATCGTTGATGTGGTGAAGCACCCCGTTGGAGTAGACGATGTCGAAACTGTCGTCGGCGAAAGGCAGCCTTTCGGCATCGGATTGCAAGGCGTTGCAGGAATCGGCCGCCTCGCCCATCAGACGGAATTTCGCCTCGGTGGAGCGGACCCTTTGCAAGGTGAGGTCGACGCTGGTCATGACGGCGCCGCGGGACGCGAACAGCGCCGAATGTCCACCGGCGCCCGACCCGACCTCGAGAATTTTCTTTCCCCCGAGCTCGCCCAGCGACATTTCCACCACCGCCATGTGGCCGCGGTAGCGGAACATGTCTTCCAGGCTTTCCAGGCCTTCAAACAGGGCCTCACGGGTGAGATCCCTGTCGATGTCTTCATAGAGGGAATCGTAAAGCGATTTCCAGAAGGCCTGGATATCCTTCTTGGAGGTTTTTTCCGACACGCGACTTATCTGGAATTATCCATGGGATTCGAGGCGACTCTTGGCAATTCGACGACCGTAAGGCAAACGGGGATCGGCCGCCCGGCGGAGGGAAATCAGGATGCCTGGGTCTTCCGATTGACCTGCCGGCCGAACAGCGCGGCCATGGACAGGACGAACAGGTTCACCGGTAGCCGCAGACAGGTCATCAAGGCGGAAGCGGAATCCTTGCGTTCCAGGTACACCGCGACCGCCTCGTAATGGACGGCAATGATCCGGAACCACAAACTCGCCAGAACGGAACCGGGATGCGCCTTCAACGCCGGGGCATGGCGTCGGGCGATCTCGAGGCAACACTTGAGGCGCCTGTCCGTTTGGCTAGTAATGCCGCCTTGCGAGATGTGGTAACGCGACAGCGCCTCGTCGAAAACCTCGAAACGGGCGCCGGGTTTTCCGAGCATGGTCAACCACAGGTCGAAGTCCTGGGCCGCCAGCAGCGTGCTATCGAAACCACCGGCCGCCAGAACGGCGTCGCGCCGGGCGACAACGGTGCAAGTTCCGATGTAGCCCTTGCGATAGAGGCCGACGAAAGGCGTGCCGGCCTCCCGGAACCGGCGGGCGGTATCGATGACGCGATCCGTTCCGTTTTCGAAAAGCAGGTAATTATGGGCGACCAAGACCCTGTCCGTGTCCTCCAGGCAGGAAAGGCTGCGGGCGAGCTTTTTCGGCAACCATTCGTCGTCAGCGTCGAGAAAGGCGACGTAATAGCCGGAAGCTTCGCCGAGGGCGCGGTTCCTCGCCGCGCCGGCACCCTGGTTCGCTTGTCGGAAGACCTTCAGCGAGATGTCTCTCATGGCGCCGGTACGGGAGCGCGCCGCCTCGAAGGTGTCGTCGTCGGAGCCGTCATCGACCACGATTACCTCGCGGGGCCTGAGGGTCTGGGCGGCGATGCTTTCCAGCGCCCGCCCGATGGTGGCGCCAGCCCGGTAGGCGGGAACGATCACGCTGGCATCCGCGAGGTCAGACGGCATCGGCAAAGGCTTCCAGACCCGTGTCGGGCGCGCTCCCCAGGCGCTCCCCCTCGACGTGAATGCGAACCGCCAACTCCAACATCAGCAGGGTGTAGACCCTGAAGCCGTGGCGCCTGGGCCGGGCCAGCAGGCGTTCGATGCCCTGCTCCGTCCACCATCCGCGGTCCAAGGTCTGGGGACGGGTCAGGATTCGCCGTGCCAAGGGAACCAGCCCGGCCTCCAGCCAGGCCGGCACCGGCGAGGCAAAGCCCTGTTTCGGCGCCGTCAGCAGCGCCTCGGGAAGGAACCTTTTCGCCATCTTGCGTTCCAGGGCTTTCTGGCGTCCCCCCGGCGTCCTGATTGCGGGCGGCACCGCCAGCGCCGCTTCCACCAGCCGGTGGTCCAGGAACGGGACCCTGCCTTCAACACTGGCCGCCATGGAGGTACGATCGAGAAGAGTCAGCAGGTCCTCCGGGAGATAGGTGTTAAGGTCGGCGTAGAGGGCGGCGGACTGCGGCGGCCCCTTGAACTCGGTGAAATGCCGGGCCTGGGCGGCGATTGGGAACGTCCTGTCGTTGCCGATGACGGCGCGCATGGGTGGCGGAAAATGAGTCGCATGATCATGGAGGTAATCTCCCCTGCAATGGTCGAACTTCCCCGCCCGGGCTAGTTGCCAGGAGGTCATGGGAGAAGCCAGTCCGACCAGGGGCTCGATGATTCCCCGACGTAGCCATTCCGGCAGAAGCAGGTAACGCCGTTCGACGGGCAGACGGAAATAGCGTCCGTAACCGGCGAAGAGTTCGTCCCCTCCGGTCCCGTTCAGGGCAACCTTGATGTCGTTTCCGAGCAGCTCCTCGATCAGGAAATTGGGCAGCAGGGCCGGATCGTTGATCGGTTCCTCGCAGAACCAGGCCAGCTTCGGCAGGTGTTTGGCGGCCAATCCGGCAGGAAGGTCCATCACGGTATGGTTGGTGGCGTATCGCTCGGCGACGGCCCGCGCCAACGGGCCTTCATCGTAGGGCGCTCCGTCGAAACGCACGGTGTATGTGTTGAGGGGGCGATCCAGCTCGGTGGCGGCAAGGGCCACCATGAGTCCGGAATCGAGGCCGCCGGAAAGCAACGCGCCGAGGGGGACGTCACTGCGAAGCTGCAGGCGGATGCTGTCGCGGAGCAGCGCCGTCAGGTGCTCCGCCACGTCCGTCGGCTCCGACGGCAGATTCGGGGCGGCCGCCGCCCGCCAGTACCGTTCCACCGTGACGATTCCAGCCGCGTCGGCTTTCAGCAGGCATCCGGGGGGGAGTTTGCTGATGCCCCGGAACAAAGTATCGGGGGCCGGCACGTAGCCATGGGCGAGATAGGTCGAAACGGCTTCCTCATTGACGGCGGGGGCGACCAGTCCCGAGGCGAAGAGAGCTTTTATTTCGGAGGCGAATAATATTCCGCCACCGGAAAGACGGCTCCAGTAGAGCGGCTTGACGCCCA
>PBQI01000155.1 GCA_002725625.1 Rhodospirillaceae bacterium
AACAATGACATTACCTACATCTCGGCCGCTGGCGATATTGCGGGTATCAATGGCTAAGTTCTGCCTTGGCTCCCAATTGATCACCAGATTCTCGGCTTCGAATTTTTGTTGCTTGCGCAGGAGCTTAACCGTCCAGGCCCCATCACCCACCACGACTAACCGCGCCATAGCCGGCAAAACTTTTGGCAGCGGAGCTCAATAAAGGAACGGTGCGCGGTCAGTGTCATAGCCCACATAGGGGTTGGAACCGTGACCACGGAAACTACTGGACGGATTGAGCAACCGGCCTTCGGGGAAAACTCTTTAAAGCGGGAGAAGCTTTCGATCCGGGACGGCATCATTTGAAGCCGCATTCCGGTCAATTCGCCGACAATGGCCTCGCCCATGAACTACTGCTGTTAATTACTGGGTATTCTAAAGCATTATTTAATTGGATTATTTAAGCCGTTAATGTGATGTAACAACAACGTAACATCATTTTAGTTGATATGGTGCAATTTTCCTTTGGGCCTAAAAGCATAAAACGTAAAGGCAAATGTCACGTCATGCACTGCATCGACTAAGCCATTAGGGGTCTTCCTTTGTACAACGACATTGCCAACGTCCTTGCCTTTACTAATGTCTCTAGTATCCAAAGCTGAGTTCTGACCAGCTTCCCACGTTATAACAGTGTCTTTAAACTCTATGCGTTTCTTTTGTCTTAACAGTGCAAGACTCCATGCTTGATCGCCTATAGCAACAACTCGCATCAAAGCAGGAATACCATTTGGCAGTGGTCCTTTGTAGAGAAATGGCGTTGCCGAACTATCGTAACCACCATAAGGATTGCCACCGTAGCCATTTCCGAATGCCGCCCGCAGTACTTTTCCATTTGGATGGGCCTTTTTGTGTCGCCCAAAAGCTTCAATACGGGAAGGAATGACTTTTAGTACCTTGCCAGTCATTTCACCAACAATGCCCTCTCCGAGAAATTGTTGCCACCATGACTCTGTTTGCCTGTCATACATAACTAGATCGCTATTTCGGAGCTTTCCTGTTGTTCCAAAGTCTAGGATTTTTCCATCAAGCCTAGCATCGAAAACGATAGCAGCATTGCAAAGCGGACAGTAAGTAACTGCAACCGGAACGCCGCCAATTCTATCGTTAACAATCTCATGCCTCATTAGAATGCCTAGCGGATAGGCTTTGCTTTCCCCATTTAATGTAAGGCTGATTACTGGAACAGTATCTTTAAGCCCTTTGACATTTTTTAGAGCTGTGAATTTCGGATTGTCTATTGAGGGGATGCCATCTTTAGGTGGTCCGCCTGACATGATCTCACTGTAATCTACAGACTTTTTAGTAAAGTCGGTTCTAGACCATTCGAATTTCCAAAATGTAGGATTGGCTATTGAAAGATTTGGTGCAGATAAGATAACGAAACCCGCTAACAACAGCATTGCAAATCGTTTTAGGGTTAATTTTTTGAGAAGTAGCTTCATGCTACTATATTTGCACAGACTGATCTTGATTTCTAATCACGTCGAGTTGTCTAGCCCCCTTGTTATGTACCACCTTGCTGTAGAGTTTCTGGCATCGGCGGGCGCATGTTGATCGGGATTTTATACTGGTTTATGGAAATCTCCATGGTCCTGGGACCACGGGGTAAAAACTGCGCAAAATGCACTATGGTCCGCGGCTTCTTGTGCCGATCATTTTCTACCTGATCGCATTGAAACCGGTCATTTGATCGGGCAAGCTATCTTCAGCCCCGAAAATATATTTGGTTTTCTCTAGCATGATCTACGACCGACTACGGAAGTTCAACAAACACTTTTTTTCGGGCAGCCTGGGTGTTTTTAGGCGTCGAACGATTCTTTAATATCCGCCGCCGACATTAAATAGACTTTGTATTTGGGTCCCGGTCCTACTTCGAAATTGGCCCTAAAATAAACCGTGTATCTAAACACGGTTACCGCACCCTTACCGAAATGTATGGGATCGGAAGGGTCGGCGTGGATGAAGTTCCCGTCAGCGACCAGCTGTTTCTGCTCGCGGTTTTTAATTGTTTCCGTAGCTACAATATCAACGAGGAAAATATACGGATAGAAAAAGATGCAGAACACAAACCCGGCCCCGGCGCCAAGTAGTCCGCCAACGACAAATCCTCAGAGCAGTTTTTTTTTGCGACGCCCTTGTTATTTCTTCCTGCCTGGCTCTAGCAGCAGGTTTAGCCCAATTCATACACGGCCGATAAGGTGATTTCGCCATCAGCGTTTATAGCCCCTTTCTCAGCCAGTTCGACGATATGGGCGAAGACCGATTGAGTGGCGGCGCCGGTCAGGCGGGGATCCAGATTATCATACATGCTGGCCACCATATCGGGAATGTTCGTGGCGCCTTTTTCTAGGCAACCCAGGATCTGCCCCTCGCGCATTTTGCGGTGAATGATCAAAGCGCGGAGGTAGGGTTTTGGTTTTTTGATGCGGTCGCCGTGGGTGGGAAAATAAACAGCGTCATCCCTCTTGCTTAGCATTTTCAGGCTGGCGACATACTGAGCCATGTCTCCATCCGGCGGGGTCACGACGGTGGTCGACCAACCCATGACATGATCTCCGCTGAACAAAGCATTCTCTTCCCGGTAATTGTAGCAAAGATGATTGGACGTATGCCCAGGCGTATGGACGCATTGGAACGACCAACCGGCACCTTCAATGACATCACCGTCTTTCATGGTCACGTCGGGTGTGAAATCCATATCACCGCCGGCTTCAACCTGGACGCCTTCCGCATACTTACCCGAACCATGGGGCCCGAAGCCATACGTCCTGGCGCCCGTCCGCTCTTTGACGGCTTTGGCCGCCGGCGAATGATCGATATGAGTGTGAGTGATCAACTGATGGGTGATTTCCTCTCCCTCCAGAGCCTTCAGGAGGGCATCAACATGTTCGGGGTAATCGGGACCAGGATCAATAACGGCGACCCTGCCACGCCCGACCACGTAAGTACCCGTCCCCATAAAAGTGTAAGGACCGGGGTTTTCCGCCACTATGCGCCTGATTCTCGGCGCGACTTCCTCCATGACCCCGTATTCGCAACGGAAATCACGATTAAATTGAATATCATCATTCATAAAATTTTCTTCAGCCTACGGTTTCAAGAATAAGTTGTTTGTATTCCGCCTCTGTCGGCACCTTGGGGCTGGTGTAATTGAAATGAGAGCCGACGGCAGCCGCCGTGACGTGGTCGACATCCTTCATCTCATAGCCTAGATTTTTGACTGCGTTGGGCAGTTCCAAGCGGGCGTTCAGATCGGCGACGGCCTGCGCCGCATCGCCGTTTTCACCGACGCCCATTGCGGCGGCGAGATAGGCCAGTTTTTTATCTTCCTGGCCTTGAAAGAAGCGCAGCACGGGCGGCGTCGCCGCCGTGACCAAGGCGCCGTGATGATGGCCCTGCTCACTAAGCGCCAGCCCCACAGCATGGATGGGTCCGAGCCCCGCCAGGATCGACATACCACCCTGCATGGCCGCCATTAACATATGCCAGCGAGCTTCCCGGTCCGACCCGTCCTTGAAGGCCCGTTCAATATAGGCAGCAACCCGGCGAATGCCATCCAGCGCCACGGCTTCGGCAGGAGGATTGACGTTCTTCGACATATACCCTTCGACGCAATGGGTCACCACGTCCATACCGGTGCCGGCGGTCAGAAACGGCGGTAAGGTTAGCGTCAAATCCGGATCACATATGGCAATATTCGGTTGTAGGTAGGGCGACCCCAACCCCAGCGTTCCGGTATGATCGTCGGTGTGAATGCCGGCACCCCGGGAAACCTCGCTCCCGGTTCCAGCCGTGGTCGGAATGGCAATCAAGGGCACACAAGCTTTGGTGATGTTTTGCGATTGCCCGCTAAAATCGAACAGCGTCTTGCCGGAATGTCCGGCCAGCAGCGACATTGCCTTGCCGCTATCGATGGAAGAGCCGCCACCGATAGCTACGACGCCATCGCACCCATCGGTCCGATAGACTTCCATCCCCTTCTCCACATCGCCGATAATTGGGTTCTCGTGCACACCTGTGAAGACCGAATAATCGACTCCCACTGGCATCGCCGCTGTCACTTTATCGAATACCCCCGCAGCTACCAACCCTTCGTCAGTGACTAAAATTGGGTGATTAATTTCAAGTTCAGCCAACGCACCGCCAAGGGTATCGACGGCGCCAAAATCAAAATGGACATTTGGAACACCGGGTAGGATGGGCATTCATTTCTCCCTGATAAATTAGATGTATACCAAACTATAAGCCGTCAATTACCATCAGGCGATCAACATTTTTCGTGATTTTCAAACCGCGCTACGGCTTGGACAATACGCCACCCGAATAGTAGGTGCCGATCCGGTTACCCTTGGTGATCGGCAACACGAGATTCGAAGGATGGGCGCGGCTGTGGTGGATGGTAACCGTCGAGGCCTCCGCACGAGATAGGTGTCCCATGTTGATAATTTGAAGCATGTCTTCGGGCACATCATTATCGGCGCACTTTATGCGGAGTCCGACTTTTTCTCCCGGCAAAATCTCAATACCGTACGGGCGGATTTCAATATTGTATTCTGTAACCTCACCCGGTGTTACCGGCTGCCGGCGTTGATGCGAATGATAGGGTTGCCAGGGTTTCGATTTTTCTACGTCCAGTTCCCGCTGCGAACCGCGCAACCAGCCCCGGGTCAGAAGTTTTTCATTTCCTTCGGCATCCCTATGCAGAATTGAAATAAACCACAGGACCTCGTCAGCGGATGTTTCGGCGAACAGGTTCAACACCATGGGGCCGCAAAGTTCAGTTTTCTCGACCATACAGCCGGTCCAGAACTCAGTTGCGCCATGATCACCAGGGGAATCGTCGAAACTTGAATGAGTATCGTGTTCGAACAATTCGTGTTCGGTCAACCAGCCGTCATTGTGCAGATAGAACGGCGTCCATCGGGTTTCCGGAAACGGCCACTGGTCGCCCTCTTTCCATTCACCGGAACCAACCATAAATACCCGGACGGGATTTTCTATCTCCAGCCCGGTATCTTCACCTTTCAGCCAATGGTCAAACCACCTGAGAGATTCATACTGATACTGGTATATGGGGCGGTCTAGGTAAACCGGCGGACCAATGGTCAAGCACTTCGGTCCGGCCCAGTTATCCCAGCTCCTGAAAGCGCCCGGCAGATGAAGCCCGGGCACACCCCAACAACCGCCCAAATAAGCCGGGACGGCAGGTTTTTCATCGTAATCCACAGAGCGGGTCCGATAATAATCGTTGTCCAACGGCTGGGCTAATATTTCAGCAATGAGTGCGAAACGTTCGGCGAGCGGCTGCTCCAGGGTTTTTTGCAAAAACAGCACCGCCATGAGATCACCGTCCTGGCGCGCGGCCTCAATGAGCGCTTCAAATTTCTCGTCGCCGATTTCGTCTCTTAACAAGGGTGCCAACTGAGGTTCGGACAGGGTCGGCAACCACATTTCCATGAACTTGTGGCTTAGAATACCGCCATGGTAATAGCGGTCCCGATACATATCGGTATAAGCGAACGGTGCAAAGATGGCTTTGAGTGCGGGCGGATTTTTGGCCGCCACCATGTTCTGCACAATGGCAAAAAAGGACATGCCGAACATGCCCACATTGCCGTCGCACCAGTCTTGCGCGGCAATCCAGGCAATAGTGTCGCAAATATCTTTAATGGTGCGGGGGCCAAGATTGTCGTAGATGCCCTGGGACTTACCTGTCCCGCGTACATTCATAATGATCTGGGCATAACCGCGCCGGGCAAAAAACTGGCTGTCGCCAGCTTCCATATGGCCCCGCTTATGGGAAAATGCTTCTGGTAGCAGGTCCGTATATTGATCCTCCTGCGCATAGGCATGGGCGCTCAGCAATACCGGCACCGGTTCGACAGTGTCCGGGCGGACCATGTCAGCGTTGAGGGCGATCCCGTCACTAACAGGTATCGATACATCGTTCTCGGATACGGCGTCATAAAGGCGAGGTGAAGTATTCCAGGACTGCGTAAACAATTTTACTCTCTTCCAAAAAACATCACGGGCGTATTTATGAACCGATTGCGCCATGGCAACAACATTTTCCGTTTTAGCTTCGTCGGGTATGCCGATACTACCATTGAGCACAAAGCCACCGCCCTTGCCCACCATTTCAATCAAATTTTTGCAATAGGCATCAACATCATCAGCGGCACCTGTATTGAGCAGCGAAGGAGGCACGTTGCCATTCAGGCAAACCACGTCGCCGAGCACATCCTTGGCCAGTTCCATATCGGTTTTTTCGAACATGTACATGGCATTGCCGGGCGGGATATCGCCGATGAGTTCAAGCCGCGAAGCACAGTCACCTTCCCACAATACAAACGGGAGCAAATCCCGGCGCGCGCCGCTTTAGGAAGAAGGCTATTTCCTCATTCAAACGGACTTGCGTGACGTTTTCTTCACCTACAAGGAAATCGGTTACCATATTATTTTGTCCGAGACTAATTTCAAGACGCCTGATATTCATACGGAAAACTTGAACGACTAAATATATCTTCCCCCTCCCTGCCGTTGCATGAATCGTTGGGTAAGCACCGGGAACAGAAAGACAATGTGAGAATTATCGCTATATCCAAGAATTTTGTCGACTTATCGACCGATGATTATATTGAAGCAGCCGTGAACCTCGGCGCCGATGCGGTCATTGAAAAGCCATCTGAAATGTAAAAGCTCTTCGATTTTCTGGGGTAGCTTATGGACACCGGCTCACCCGAATAGGTTCAAAAAAATAAAATTAACGGTCAAATTAGACACGGCCACGCCCCCCAAAGAGAACGCGACCGTGCGGAGACTGAACCCATCTAGTCAACCGGACCTAGATTCCCGGTGTCGGCGTATTCTCCGCCATAGATAAGTCCAATAATCTAAATCTCCTAGAAACTGACTCCCGGATTTATCTATCCACCGAAAAGGTAAAGATCCCGTAAATCGGCATTCGATCCAGAGTTATTTCAACACGATTTCTACCAGTCGGGCCCAAAAGATGGCGCCAGTCGTCAATATGTCGTGACTGAATGGTTTGGTAAGGGGGGTATTTCCTGCAGAAAATCTCTACGTTGTCTCGGGCGGTGGACAAAGCGATATCACATTGATCAGGTTCATTGATAAGAACCGAATAGCGGTGATCATAGGCCAGTTCGATCTCGGCGCCATGCGCCGCGGCCACGCCTTCTGCAACCCGGCGCGTCAGAGGCTCGATAATAGTTTCAGATTATTCGGCAAAGGACCGGGCCGTGCCCCTCAGAATCGCCTCATCCGAAATGATATTATCGGTATCACCGGCATGAAAGTGGGTAACCGTGACGACGATGGTCTCTAATATATTGGTTACCCGGCTCGAGATGATCTGGAGCGCGTTTACGATCTCCGAACGCATGACAATAGGATCAATTCCCTGATACGGTGACGCAGCATGAGCTGCTTTGCCTTTTACCTTCAGACCACATAAAGCCGCCGACGCCATGACGGCGCCGGTTTCAGCCAAGCCGGCATGAACTGAAATACTGAACAATTTCAGCTTTTCAGCTACAA
>PBQI01000156.1 GCA_002725625.1 Rhodospirillaceae bacterium
AATCAGTATTGTTGCCGGGATCACAAACTTCGCCGCTGGGCCTTAAGCGTCAACCGTCAAATATGGTTGTGTTCTCGCCGTCACATGGTTGTTTTTGCAGCAGGTCTAGTAACCAGCAAGAAAATTCTGATCATATAGATGTTACTGATAATTAGCTGTCGCTCGGTCGCAGGGCAATTGAAGTCATGGCGAAAATTGCCATCAGAACGCTTAAAATTGCCGCCAGAATATAAAGCTGATCAAAAGTACCGATGGCAAGAAAGGCTCCTGCGGCCACGGGAGATATTGTTTGAGCAAGACGTAGTCCAAAACTGTTGGCAGAAGAAAAAGTTCCCCGAAGATCCTCCGGGGCGCCATCCAACAAAAGAACCTGGAGCGAGGGCCGGACGATACCAAATGAACCGCCATAACAAACGGCGGTAAATATGAGGGCCCAAGGCGATGAAATAAAAGTTACTGCCACCATGCCGATGGCCAGGACCAGGAAAGAGACACTGATCAGAAACCGGTAGGACAAAAGCTGTACGATGCGTCCCAACTGGGTTGCCAGAAGGGCGCCCGACGCTGCCCGTGATGAAAGAATGAATCCGATCAATACTTCTGCCGCTGCAAATTGATCTTTCATAAATACCGGCAGGTAGGTCACGAAGGCGCCAAAGCCGACAAATATAAAACCGACCGTCATAAAAATTAGTGCCAGGATCCGCCGGTCCATCAGGTTGTTCCAGGCATGGCCAAGGAAGGCACGGGTTTCCTTTTTTTTCAATGGCGGTGAATTCTCGGTAGCAAATAGCAGGTAGAGCCCTAACGGAATGCCAAGAAGGCTTACTAAAAAAGGATAAAACCAGGCGATTGCGGCTAAGGTGCCGCCCAATAAAGGTAACAGGCCGCTGCCTACATTCTGGGTCGCACCGACAAAGCCCATAACTCTCACCCGATTGTGACCGGTAAAAAAATCACCTACCAGAGCGACGTTGAGTGCAGATAGGGCGCAGGCGCCGATTCCTTGAATAAATCTGAGTACGAAAAGTGTTTCCTGATCGGGTGCCAAGGCACAGGCGCTGCCGGCTAAAGAAAATAGAACCAGCGAGGGAACGATAACCCGCCTTTTTCCGAATCGATCAGCAAACAAACCGACGATGGGCATGAAAATGAGCCCCGGTAATGAATAGGCGGCCATAATCCAGCCGACATTCTGAGTCGAAATCCCCAGAGCTGCCTGGACGCTGGGCAAGGCCGGTGAAATTACTGGAAAACCCAATAGCGACACAAAAGTGAGAGAAATAACGGAAAAAAGTCCGTGATTGAAGGGTGCTCTTGCCATCCGTATTCAATAACGGTTCTAATCATATACCGAAAGCACATTCAAATATTCAGGCGGCGTAATTTTAGAGTCGAACCTCGAGCAGAATCGCGCTAAACAGAACCCATCTTCAAAAAAACGGGGGCCCTTATGGCTGGCAGCGTCAACAAAGTAATTCTGGTCGGAAATCTCGGCCGTGATCCGGAAGTCCGCTTTTCCCAGGACGGAAAGAAAATCGTTAATATGTCCCTAGCGACGTCGGAAAGCTGGAACGACCGCGACACCGGTGAACGACGGGAGAAAACCGAATGGCATCGGATAGTGATTTTCAATGACCGGCTGGCGGATGTGGCTGAGAAATACCTGAAAAAAGGTTCTAAAATATACGTTGAGGGCCAATTGCAAACCCGCAAATGGACCGACAATGCTGGTGTTGAGAAATATTCGACCGAGGTCGTGCTGCAGAATTTCCGCGGTGAACTGACCATGCTGGACACCCGGGGCGGCGGTGGATCCGGTGGCGACGTCCAGGAACCCGACTATGGCCCGGGACCCGGCGCACCGGGTGCGACAGACGATCTCGACGATGACATTCCATTCTAGGGGGAAAGGTCTGACCGGGCGGTATTGGTGAGATTCCGGTTATGACACTTGCGTTTACCGAATATGGCGAAGGTCCGCCAATAATCGTACTGCACGGAGTCTTTGGTTCCGGCCGGAATTGGGCAGGAATCGCTAAGCATTTATCCAGCGATCATCGGATCATCACCGTGGATATGCCGAACCACGGTGATTCACCTTGGACCGATGATGTTACCTATGAATTGATGGCAATCGCGGTTAATGAATTCATGACCCTTCATGAATTGCACGGTGCGACGGCATTGGCTCATTCCATGGGCGGCAAGGCGGCGATGACCTTGGCGCTGACCAATCCAGAATCGATCAACCGGTTAATCGTTGTCGATATCTCGCCGGTTACTTATGACCATTCTTCGCTGGATACGATTGAGGCCATGGAAGCCATCGACTTGAATACCGTCAAAACACGCCGCGACGCGCACGTCCAATTGTCGGAAATTGTAAAGGATGGGCCGTTGCGGGACTTCTTGTTGCAAAATCTACGCAAAGAGGGCGATAGGTACGTTTGGCGAATTAATCTTCCGGCCTTGAAGAACGGTCTTGATGCCCTCCATGGGTTCCCAAATTTCGATCCTCATATTCACTATGGGGGGCCGGCGATGTTTATTGATGGTGCCGATTCGAATTTCATCCGTGCCGAATATCATGATGAAATTCGACGCCTGTTTCCCAGGGCCGAAATCATTGAAATCCCTGACGCTGGTCACTGGGTACATGCCGACCAGCCGGATAAATTGCTTGGTCATCTGAAGAGATTTTTGGCCGAGAATTAATCCATTATTTTGGTGGTAAGGTCGGGGCAAACGCTACATCTTCCTGGACCCAGCGTTTCAGATCATTTTCTGCATCAATGCCCTCCGTCGCCACCAGGACCCAACCGCGCATGGAGCGACCAGTAATATCAAACTCGCTGACATGGTCCGCAGACAAAGCGGTATCGTAGTTATCGGGTCCGACCTAAACGACTAGCTGATCACCAACGGTGCCGCAGCTAACATGACCATTCAGCAGGCAGGCCAGCCCACCGAACATCTCTTTTTTGACGATATCGGACTACACCAACAAGTGTTTTCGGATGTGTTCTGCTAAACCGTTGTCATAGGCCATGTGATTACTCCGCTGCATGTATCTGACGCTCAGCGCGTTGCCTGAAGACCAGCCAGACCACGGATATAAACATTATAGCAATCATCGGAATCGTTGAATAGTTTACCCAGGCCCACCCGAGAAAATGGTAAATGGTGCCGGAGAACAGAGAAGAAAACGCCATCATCGTAAAAACGAGAAGGTCGTTGGTACCCTGGACTTTGGCCCGTTCCGACGGCGTATGAACTTCGGTGATCATCACCGTCCCCCCGGTAAAAGAAAAATTCCAGCCGATGCCCAGCAGGAACAAGGCGGTCCAGAAATGCGCCAATGTTTGACCCGATAAGGCCACGATGACGGCACAGGCAAAAATCAATGTTCCCGCCAAGATTACAGCGGGAGCCCCGTAGCGATTGATCAAATTACCGGTGATGAAACCGGGTGCAAACATACCGACCACATGCCACTGAACGACCGACGCTGTACTCTCGGTGGGAAACAGCCCCAACTTCATGGTGACAGGTGTTGCCGTCATCAACAGATTCATGACGGCGTATCCGAAGGCTGCGGCGATCAGCGCAACAATAAACTTAGGTTGAGCCATTATTTCCCCGAGTGGCCGGCCTTTTTCTTCATATTCCTGTTTGGACAGCTTCGGAATGTCGATTCCGAGAACGACGAAACCGGACAGAAGTGTAAAGCACATCAGCGCCCCAAAGGCGCCCATGTATTCTGCCGGAAAGAGGTCCTTGGTCAACAGCGTGGATTGTGGTCCGACAAAAGCGCCGACAACTCCGGCGGCGACGACCAGGGAAACTGCCGTGGCCTTAAAATCAACCGGTGCCGAATCGGCTGCCGCAAAGCGGTATTGCTGAGCTGACCCTGAATAGATACCGAACAGAAATATGCCGAAATTGAATAATAGGAAGTTGTTTTCGCCGATGGCGTACATGCAGATACCGCCGCCGATAGCGCCGATCACGGAGCCAATGACAAAGCCAATTTTGCGTCCAACCCGTCTCATCAACAAAGCAGAAGGAAGGGTTGAGGCGGCTGTTCCCACCAGCATCATGGTTATCGGCGCTGTCACCAGGGTTAAATTACCGCCGAGCATGTTGACGGCCACCAAAGAGGCAGCGAGAAAGGTCAATCCGCGGCCACTATTGAAGAGGACCTGGCAGAATGACAGGATCAACACATTTCGTTTAGAAGATGAAAAAGACATGCTCTCCTTTAGGGGAAGAAAGTGGCCCTTGCAAGTCAACTGCTGCCGTAGGACGGTCATAACCTTGATAAATTACTTTTACTGTTCGACGTTGATTCGCCAGAAAAATAGTCCTTAAAATAGCAAATTATTAACAGCACCGGATATCAGCGAAATTATCTTGGGACTAAATAAAAAATATAATAAAATCAAATGGATATTCGTGGTTATTATAGGCTTATTTTGCTGTTGTCAGGTTGTTAAAGTGGATGGTATTTGCTATAAATCCTAACGATTAAATAACACTGTAAAAGTTTGCTTTTGACTTTTAAAAACAACCCGGAAATGCCTCTTGACCCCTCCCGATGATCTCCCGCCCGATGAAGTTTCTCCAGGTGGACCACCCGATAATATACCGCCTGAAACCGGAACCGGTGAGCCTTCCAAAGACTACAACGTAACGCCTGTCAGTATCGAAGAGGAGATGAAAAGCTCCTACCTTGATTACGCCATGAGCGTTATCGTTAGCCGCGCCTTGCCGGATGTAAGGGACGGTTTGAAACCGGTGCACCGCCGCATCATCTACGCCATGAAAGAAGGTGGCTATGATTATAACCGGCCGTTCCGCAAGTCGGCCCGCATCGTCGGTGATGTCATGGGTAAATATCATCCCCACGGCGATACGGCGATTTACGATTCCCTGGTACGGATGGCGCAGGATTTCTCCCTGCGTCTGCCGCTTATCCAGGGACAAGGTAATTTTGGCTCCATGGACGGCGACCGGGCCGCCGCTATGCGGTACACCGAAGCGCGCCTTGCCCGCTCGGCTCATTCCCTGATCGAAGATATCGACAAAGACACCGTCGACTTTCAGCCCAACTATGACGAAAGCGTCAAGGAGCCGACGGTTTTGCCAGCGGAATTTCCCAATCTCCTGGTTAACGGGGCAGGTGGTATCGCTGTCGGCATGGCAACCAACATTCCACCGCACAACCTGTCGGAGGTTATCGACGCCTGCTGCGCCGTCATCGACAACCCGGACATTTCTATCGACGAACTGATTGAAAACCATATCCAAGCGCCTGATTTCCCCACCGGTGGCATCATTCTGGGCCGGGCTGGTATTCTGCAGGCTTTTCATACGGGGCGCGGTTCCATCAAAATGCGGGGGCGCACCCATATTGAGCCTTTCGGCAAGGATCGGGAAGCCATCATCGTTACCGAAGTGCCCTACCAGGTTAACAAATCTCGCATGATCGAAATCATGGCTGAGGCGGTCCGGGACAAGAAAATAGAGGGCATCTCAGATTTGCGCGACGAATCTGACCGGCAGGGCGTCAGGGTGGTGATTGAAGTCAAAAGAGACGCCATGGCTGAGGTTGTGCTCGCCCAACTGTTCAAATTTACGCCCCTGCAAACCAGTTTCGGCGTCAATATGCTGGCCCTCAATGGTGGTCAGCCGATGATGATGAACCTGAAGCAGATTCTTCAGGCATTTGTTGATTTCCGTGAAGAAGTTATCACCCGGCGTACCGCCTATGAACTGGGCAAGGCACGCGACCGGGCTCATATCATGGTCGGTTTGGCAGTGGCCGTCGAAAATCTCGACTCGGTGATCGCTTTAATCCGTAAAGCCAAGGATTCCACCGAAGCCCGTGAACAGTTAATGGCTAAGGACTGGCCGGTGGGTGGCATCGCGCCGCTGATCGAACTAATCGACGATCCCGATCACCGCGTTATCGACGGGGTCTACAAGCTGTCCGAAGAACAAGCCAAGGGTATTCTGGACATGCGGCTGCATCGTTTGACGGGCCTGGAACGTGACAAGATTGCTGCCGACCTGAAAGAGTTGTGCGGCAAGATTGAGGAATATCTCAAGATACTGGCCTCTAAGGAACTGCTGTTCAATATTTTACGCAGCGAATTGCTGCGCATGAAAGAGATGTTCGGTAACGACCGGCGTACCACCATCGAAGACGCCGAATTCGAAGCCGATATCGAAGACTTGATCCAGCGCGAAGATATGGTGATTACTGTTAGCAGCTCCGGTTACATCAAGCGTGTGCCGTTATCGGCCTATCGCGCTCAGAACCGCGGCGGCAAAGGCCGCGCGGGGATGAGTACCCGTGACGAGGATTTTGTCAACCAGGTGTTTGTTGCCAATACCCATCAACCGGTGCTGTTTTTCTCCTCCAGCGGTATGGCTTACAAACTTAAAGTCTATAAATTGCCGCAGGGAACGCCGCAGGCGCGGGGCAAAGCCATGGTCAATGTCCTGCCACTGGACGAAGGTGAAACCATCACCACCGTTATGCCGCTGCCTGAGGACGAAGACAGCTGGGAAAACCTGTTTGTCATGTTCGCCACGGCGTCCGGCGGTGTCCGGCGCAATCGGCTTTCCGATTTTACCAATGTTATGGCCAACGGCAAGATCGCCATGAAATTGAACGAAGGTGACCATCTCGTGCGGGTTCGGGTGTTCGAGGAAGAAGACAATGTTTTCCTGGCAACCCGCAACGGCAAATGCATTCGCTTCCCGGTTTCCGACGCCCGCGTGTTTTCCAGCCGCAATTCGACTGGTGTCCGGGGTATCCGTCTGGCCGACGACGACGAGGTTATCGCCATGTCCGGCCTGCGACATATCAAGGTTCTGGTGGACGAGCGCGACGAATATCTGCGGTCGGTAAATGCCAGTCGGCGCCTCGTTGGCGGCGACTATACGGACCGTGATGAAGATAAAGCCCGAGATGAAGAAGCGGCGATAAAATTGGATCAGCCGGTCTATGCTGAAATGGCCGCCGAAGAAGAATTTATCGTCACCATCACCGAAGACGGCTTCGGCAAGCGCTCATCCGCTTATGATTACCGCATTTCAAAACGTGGCGGTAAGGGCATAGACTCAATGGACCTAAAACGGGGCAAAGAGAAGACGCGTGTCATCTCGGTTCTGCCCGTCATCGATACCGATCAACTGGTGATGGTATCAGATGGTGGTCAACTGATTCGCATGCCTGTCGACGGTATCAGCTTTACCGGACGCTCGGCACGTGGCGTAACCTTGTTCAGGGTCTCTGAAGACGAACGAGTCGTATCCGTGTCCCGCATCAGAGATGTCGAAGATAACGGTGATGGTGAAGAGGATGAAAATCCGGAAACGAATACTCCCCAACCCTCGGAAGAAGGGATGGAAACAGGAGAGGAAGAGTCTGGGGAAGAGGAACAGATTGAATAGGAATTGAGGGAGAATACCATGTCCCGTACAGGCATCTATCCGGGTACATTTGATCCGGTCACAAACGGCCATATCGACATCATTCACCGGGCGACCCGCGTGGTGGATAGACTTATCATCGGCGTCGCCATCAACGCCGGCAAAGGGCCGCTGTTTACCCTTGAAGAACGGGTGGAAATGCTTGAACGGGAAATCGCTTCCTTTCCAGGCGATGCCCCTGAGCGGGTCGAAGTCCGGGCTTTCGAAGGCTTGCTGACGGTATTTGCTGTATCCTGCGATGCCTCGCTGATTGTTCGGGGCCTCCGGGCAGTATCCGATTTTGAATACGAGTTTCAAATGACTGGCATGAACGGACGTCTCAATCCGGATATAGAAACCGTGTTCCTCATGGCTTCCGATAAATATCAGTTTATTTCATCACGTTTGGTCAAGGAAATCTGCAGTTTGGGCGGTGATGTTAGCCATTTCGTGTCCGCTCCGGTCAAAGATCGCATGCTGGTGAAATATTCCTGAAGGTTGGCCCTTTTTTAGCCCAATCGTGTATTGACCAAGGGGCGGCTCATATTTATGTTGCGCCTCCTAACCCAATCACCACCTACTCATTTCCAGGTGCAGTGTGGGCGCGTAGCTCAGTTGGTAGAGCATCCGCCTTTTAAGCGGACGGTCACAGGTTCGAATCCTGTCGCGCCTACCATTATTTCAAAGGCTTATCAGATAGTTTAGAATTATTATTCCAAAGTTTTATACTTTTATTTTGGCGGGCTTACTTTTAATTCCGACCCAACGCCAATATATAATTATTGCGGCGTAGAGGCTGACAATGCCATCAGCTTATCCCTGATTCAGAATCGACTGAACGAATTGGGTCAAGATACGGAAATTGTTCTACAATCAGGATAATAGCATCTCTGGTGAAGGGCTAAGACCCATATCTTCCGATATTTCGGTCATGAATTATATTTTCCTGTTAACAGAGCAGTATGAATTTAAGGGCTGGGCGTCCGGTTCGCCAGCCTGTATTCAAACAAGTATGAAAAATGATCAATTTCCCGTTCACTTCGATGCCCAGGAAGTGAACCCGAAGGGCAAAGCGCCGGCCACCCTGCCCATCGAGGTCAAGTACGGCAAAGCTAAATATCGGGTCGATATGGATGGCGTGCATATCTCCAACAAAACCGAAAACAACGAAGAGGTAAACTGGAGCGAACCTCTTTCCGCTTATCGAACCGTAAGCCACTGGATAGTCGGAGAGATACCTGAAGAATCCAAAGGCTTATTAAAGTGGTTGTTCGGTAGAAAAAAAACAGCTTCGGGCAACGCCTCCCGTCACTCAGTCATTGCTTTGCTACACGGAAATGAACCCTGGATGTCGGTGGTGCTCCACTGCCGGCCATTGGCTGAAGGCGAAGTGCCTGAGGGAGTTGACGTGTTGGTGATGGCCTACCGAAGGTTACTGAATTTGGAAACCTAGTGCTGGCTATGCTGCAGGTTGGGAGTCCGGGATTCGACCATAACTAATGACGTGAACGTCCCGTTGCGGATAGGGAATGGTGATGTTGTTGTCTTTGAAAGCCTGCCAGACCCGGAGAAAGACAGCGCTTTTGATATTCGAAATACCGTTGTGGGGATCATCGATCCAGACGCGTAGTTCCAGATCAACGGCGCTGTCGCCGAAGCCTTTGACAAGGCACGCTGGTGCAGGATTGTCAATAATGCGCACTTCCTTCTTGGCGGCTTCGATGCAGGCTTCGATGGCCTTCGGCAAGTCCGTTTCGTAGGCCACGCCGATGGGCAACTTAAGTCGGATTTGGGTGTCTGAGTAGGTCCAGTTGGATACTCGCTGAGAAATCAGTTCTTCATTGGGAATAAGGTGCTCAACACCGTCGCGGGTGATCACAGAAGCGTACCGCCCGCCCAAGGTATTGATCCAGCCGTAGGTGCCTGCCACTTCGATAACATCGCCCGGTTTTACTGATTTGTCCGCCAGGATCAGGAGGCCGCTGATCAGATTGGAAAAGATTTTCTGCAGGCCGAAACCGATGCCGACACCGACGGCACCACTGAACACCGCAAAGGCGGTAAGATCAATGCCGACGCTGCTCATAGCGACGACGATGGCGATGGTGATAACGACGATCTTAAAAAGCTTGGTGAACAGCACCTGAACGGATGGCGTTATATTCGGCAGTTGACTGATGCGCCGTTCCAGGAGGCGTGAGAAAAATTGCGCCAGCCAAAGGAGAGCGGCGAGGGCGATTATTCCCTTGATCACGGTCAGCGCCGAGACACGGAGATCCCCCATCGTAACGGACAGGCTATCGAAAAAGGCAATGGTCGGGTCAAGCAGGTTAACTATGTTCAGCGCCGCAATGATCCAGGCGGCTGTAGCGATCATCTTGGCCCAGGTTTTGTCCCGGATCAGAACCGATGTTAGCCGGATAATAATCCAAGCTGTCAACAAACTGACGGTAACGGTCAGCAGATGATGCGGCCATTTGGCGAATTCGGCAACCAGTGAGGAAAACCACTGCACAATAATCCAAACGAGCGGGAGCGAGAGAATGACCAGGGATTGGGTTAATTTAAAAAACCAAAACTCGGCCTTTTTCCAGGCGGCAAGTTTGCTAATCCATTCGTCAATTTTGGGTTTGGCCATTCTGGCGACCAGGAATGCAACGGCAATGATCACCAGTTGGCCAAAACTTGAGAGAACCAGGATTTCAGTAAAAACCCAGTCTTTTAACGTCAGCAGTTGCATTTCAATGAATTGCGGATCGAGCAGCTTTTCCATATTACAAATCCCTCACCAACACCCCCCCCCCCACGATTTTCACAACGAGAATCTCGGGCGAAAAACCAGGGTCAGAGTGCCATGAACCGGTGAAAGAGCCGTTAACGATGGGTTACGCGAAAAGATTATTTCATTGTGCTTGGTAGCCAGGTGGCGATATCGGGAAAAATAACGATCAATAAGATCAATAAAACCTATGCAAAAACGAAGGGCAGGACACCTTTGTAAATACTGCCCAGCGGCACCTTTGTCGCTATTCCCTTGATGATAAAAACGTTCATACCAATGGGCGGTGTAATCATGCCCAACTCGACCACCATAACGATGATGATACCGAACCAGATCGGGGTAAACCCCATTTTCATGACTACCGGAGAAAAGATCGGAATGGTCAAAAGGATCATGGCCAATGAATCAAGGGCACAACCCATAATGACATAGATGAACAGGATGATAATCATGATCGCTGTCGCCGACAGTGGCAGGCCTTTGATCCAGGTTCCGATGGCATCCGGCACAGCGCTCAGGACCAGAAAATTATTGAACAGGATATCACCAATCGGGATGGTAAATATCATCGCCGATGTCCGCACCGTTTCCATTAGACAGCTGAAAAATACGCTAATCGTCATGGTGCGGGCGATGATAGTCAAGAGAAGTGCTACCGATGCACCGATGCCGGCTTCTTCTTCCAGTGAAAATATTCCGGTGTAAATGCCATCGATAACCAGCAGAAACAGCGCTACCGTTCCCCCGCGCTACAGGCTTTCGTGAGCCTTGGTAGCAGACACGGCGACCGGAACAGCCCCCAGGCTTTTGGCCAAAGCGGATTTGTCGAGAGCGATTTTACCCCCCCCAACCGCGGCTTCGATAGTTTTGGCCCAAGCTCGTGCCGTTTTGGTCCAATGATGGACCGGGGCAGCCAGTTGGTGAATTTAAGAGTAACTTAAGCGGAGGAGGCAATGCCGGTCATACCAGCTGTTGCAACGAGTGCAAAGCCAGCGACGAGGACTCCCTTGGTGATGATTTTCATTTGAGTCCCCAATTATAGTTAAGCCTCCCGGCATTATTGCCGGTATTCGTGTTTCTAACATAAGCTATTACGCTATTTTTTAGCGCAATATCGTTCGAAATACCAAAAATTTTAAGTAATTTATGAAAGCTTAAGTCTGGGATTATCTATACAAGAAGTTGGGCATGAACATGACCAGGCCCGGTATGAAGACCAAAATCAGCAAACGAATAATATCGACGCACCAAAAAGGTGTCACACCTTTGAAAACTGTCGTCGTTTTGACGTCTTTCAAGACCCCTGCCAGAACAAAAACATTGAGTCCTACAGGCGGCGTAATGAGGCTGATTTCGGTCACCACGACGGCAACGATGCCGAACCAGACGAGAATTGCCTCTTCACCCATACCGCCATACCCCAGACCTTTGATCACCGGGAAAAATATCGGAATTGTGAGAAGCAGCATCGACAGACTTTCAAAAATACAGCCTAGTACAATGTAAATTGCGACGATAATAAAAATTACCATAAGTGGCGACACGTCGAACCCGGTAACCATATTTAATAGGCCATCCGGCAGACCGGCACGATTGACAAAATTTGAAAAAATCATAGCGCCGAAAAGCACCGTGAACAGCATAGCAGCCGTTCGGGCGCTATCGACCAGGACATCATAGTAATCGCGAAAACTTCGCACGCCTTTGCCGAGGGCCAGCAAAAAAGCACCGCCGGCACCGATACCGGCAGCCTCGGTCGGTGTAAAGATACCGCCGTAAATACCGCCGATAACCAGGATAAAAAGCAAGAGGGTACCCCAGACGCCTTTAAGAGCTTGAAAACGTTCACGCCAGGGCATTTTATCGACACGGGGTCCGGCTTCAGGATTTCGCCAGACCACGAATTGAACAGCGCAAAGATAAAGCAGAATCCCTAGAAATCCGGGCAGGAAACCGGCAGCAAATAATTCCCTGATACTGGTCTCCGTCATAATGCCATAAATTACTAGAATAACGCTTGGGGGTATCAAAATTCCTAGGGTGCCCCCTGCTGCTATTGACGCCGTTGCCAAACTTTCGGCGTAGCCAAAGCGCCGCATTTCCGGATATGCGACTTTGGACATTGTTGCCGCTGTGGCTAGGCTTGATCCGCAGATCGCGCTGAACCCGCCACAGGCGACGATGGTTGCCATCGAAAGACCACCTCTGCGATGCCCGAGAAACGCATGAGACGCAGTAAACAATTCAGCCGATAACCCGGCTCTTGATACCAGATTACCCATAAGAATGAACATCGGCACGACCGACAGACCGTAACTTAGGGCCGTTTCTGAAAAGCGCGTACTGACCATCGCCAGTGACGGACCCCAACCACTGGTGAAGGCAAAGCCACAAACACCAACCAGCCCCATAGCAAAGGCGATAGGCAAGCGCAAAAAAACTAATACAATAAGAATGAAGAATCCAACTAGAGCAATAGTCACTGAAAATCCGATCCAATGATAATAATTGAAATTAGGCCGATTTTAAGCCGTCGTTAATAGCTTCATCACGTCCAGGTGAAAGTGGGCCTTGACCCTTTATATATCGCGGAATATTTACTAGGAGCGCTACCGCCGTCGCGATGCACATGAAGGAAATAAAAAAATAAATCGGGGCATATTGGATTGCTAGATACTCCGTGGTATCGCCGTAATCTGTTGCTTTCAGAGCAAAACCCCACATTTTCCAGCCAACGGTTGCCATCATAACGGCTGTCAAAATATTTATTAGGAGCTGGCGGCTGTTGATGTGCTTTGCGGGGAACCATAAATCCATCAAATCAACGGAGACATGCTCTTCGCGGAAACTAACGGTCGGTAAAACGGCAAAAATAAGAATGCCCATAAACAATTCGGTGAGTTCCGTTGCACCGTTCAAAGGAGAATTGAATAAATAACGACCGACCACGTCGATACACGTCATGACCATCATTGCAAAAAGAAACAAAGACGATGTGCCATCGGTGAAGCGCCGCAGCCAATGGGCCACGGCGCTCTCTTTGGATCTATTACCTATTATTTTTGGTGCTTCACTCACTTGTAACTAGCGACAGCAGCACGCACAACAGCCAATGCGGCTTTGGCATTAACATTTTTGTATTTTGCCATATTTTTCAGCCAATTTGATTCGATTTTTGCCGATATTTTTTTGTAGTCAGCCAACATGGTGCCGGATGCCGTTTGGATATTGCCGTGGGCTTTCTTGGCGGCAGCTAAACCAACGACATCGCCGTGCTCCCAAATTTTTCCAATGGCCTTGGCGAGGCTCATTCCGGTGGTGCTGAGGACTGCTTGACGGTCTTTAGCCGAAAGTTTATCTAGAAATTTCGGGCTCATGAGTACGGCAAAGCTACCAAAGTATAAACCACCTGGCACAAATGTGACAAAGGGTACCACTTCTTTGAGACGAAAAGACTTTTGTGTTTCAACAGGCATGAAAATGGCGTCAGCAACTTTCGATCTCAATGCTTCATAAACTTTTGGAGCGGGCAACTTCACGGCGACAACGCCGAGTGCTTTACCAACCAAACTGCCCACGCCGCCCGGCACACGAACTTTCATACCTTTGAGATCGCCCAGCGAGTTAATCTTTTGTTTGGTATGGATGACCGCGTCACCGTGAGAGAACATGGTGGCGACTTTGACGCCGCGGTGTTCGTTGGCTTTGCTCAGGTGTTCTTCAAAAGCTTTCTGAGACGCATATGAAGCGGATTCCGCTGTAGCGCCGTGACCTGGAATTTCGATCGCCTGAGTGGCGAGATAACGGGTGTTGTATCCGTGAAAAATCCAGGCGGCGTCGGCAATGCCGTCCCGCGCAACTTCAAACTGCTTGGGTGGCGATGCCAATTTGTACTCGATTTTCCATTTGACACGACCTTGAGTGGCCGCCTCTATTCGTTTACCCCAAAGCGGGAAAAACTTAGAGTTCTGCGGGTGGGTGGGCGGCGCCCAACTGCTGAATTTCATGACCGTTTCCGCCTTGGCGTTGACCGCGGCCATCACCGCGGCGGCGCCCAAAATCCCTAATACATATCTAAACATGGAAGTCTCCTCGTTGGTGTAACATTCCGGTTTGAACTACCGGTAATTTACAGATGTTATCGCCGAAATATGGCAAACTAAAGTGAATCTGGATTCGAATTCCCCCCAAACCACTCAATTTTGGTTATACGAATTCATTGGGCTCAGACATTACTCAACTTGAAATCTTTGTCCAATCAGGTTCGTTGGGTAAATCAGTATCAAATTATGGACCATGGCTGCAAGTCTTTGTATTTTTTCCAACGAATAATAGTGTTTATCGCTAATATTTAAAGTGGTGTTAATTTGCTACAATGACTATTTTTGCCGATTTCGTCTAATGGTTGATGTGGCAACAACCATAACCATAGGTTATGGTTCTAGTAGTTGGCTTGTAGTGCGGGTAGCAGTATTATTAATGGTTGCTGATGATCGTCGAGAATGAATGTTTTCAATTAAAACCCCTACAATTCTGCTGGATTATCGACAAATATCCTGTTGCGGGTACGTTCATCCTCGACCCAATCCAACACCATATCCAATACAACGGTGTCGTCCTGTCTTGAGATATTGTGCAGGATAAGACTAATTGGTCGCTCCACAACATGCGTTCAGGGGCGGCTTTAGCAGATGCTGCAGTAGTATTGAAAGGGTGTGGTGTGGTGCAGGAAAAACTGAATTTTACGGTGCCGTAATGGCACGATCCTTCAAGAATCATTGGTTTCCCCTTAATTCATCCCTGTATTACTGGTGCCGTTCCGATTTAAACCCGTCGCTCCGGGTTTGCTTTGGACATTGGAAGTCACGTAGCTTTTTGGTTTAATTTTCGGTAGAATTTTTACCCAAACGACGTTTTTAATTTCTTTCACGACGATGGTCGCTTTAATTTTCAGGAAAAAGTAGCCTAAAATACCGACATGGTACGCTACCAAACGCCAATATAGACGTTACGTTTTTCTGGTCTTGAAAGAGTGTTCTCCGCCTTCACTTCTAACGGCTTATCCGGCAGGGTTGTTCTGAATTTGCGTTGCCTCAAAGATTCAAACATATAGTCGCGCATTTGCTGCCGAACATCTTCGTATTCGGGGGCTTCTCCGAGATCATTAAATTCGTAGGGATCATTTTTTAAATCGAACAGTTCCGGTCGAAAGGCTTCATAGTGAACGTACTTCCAATCGTCTGTTCGTACCATCGTGGCCCGAGCTTCGCTTGCTTTAATACCGGCTTCCTTCATATCGAAACGAGGCGCAAATTCAGATTCACTGATCGTATAGTGGCGCCATTCCTTAACGTCCTCACCGCGCAGGATAGGCAATAGTGAGCGGCCTTCTAAAATATGTTCAGCTACTTCACCACCAGCCGCATCAACAAATGTTGGCACCAGATCAATGGCTTCAATTAACCTGTCGTCAGCATTTCCGCGGGTGGCGTCGGCGGCACTATCGGGGTCATAGACGATCATCGGAATACGAACGCTTTCCTCATGGAACAGTTCTTTCTCAGCCATCCAGTGGTCGCCCAAATAGTCACCATGGTCGCTGGTAAAGACGATCATCGTATCGTCCATGCGGCCCGAATCTTCTAGGAACTTGATCAACCGGCCCATATGATCATCAATCTGTTTGATCAGACCCATGTAGGCGGGGATTACATTGTTGCGCGCTTCGTCCGTGGCGAAGGTTTCACAGTCCTCCCGTTTGGCGCTTATTTTCAGGACCGGGTGCCCGGTTTCCAGCTCTTTAGGATGGCGGTTCACCGGTTGGATATCATTGTGACCATACATATTGTGGTAAGGCGCTGGCGCCATATACGGCCAATGGGGTTTAATATAGCTGAGATGAAGGCACCAGGGGGCCTCGCCATTCTCGGTAATAAATTCCATCGCCCGGTTCGTCATATAAGCAGTTTCGGAATGCTCTTCCTTGACGCGCGCTGGAAGGTGGTTGTTGCGGATATACCAGCCAGAAAGGATTTCACCGTTTGGACCTTCTGCTGAATTAGCATAGTCGAGCCACGGATTGTCGCCGTCATATCCCATAGATTTAAGATAGTTGTTGTAGGCAAGTTCCGGCGGCGGGAAATCTTCGTTCCCCCAAAGACCATCGTCCCGTTCGTAAGGTTCGAAGCCGCACTGGCTGATCAAAATGCCAAGATCGGACCTGGGGTCCACGCCTAGGCGTTTCATGCCTTCCAGGTCGGCATTCATATGGGTTTTGCCGACCAAAGCCACACGGTGGCCGAGCGGACGGAGATAATCACCGATAGTGAGTTCTCCCGCCCGCAACGGAATGCCGTTCCAGGTTGCTCCGTGGGTAAAATTATAGCGACCGGTGTAGAAGCTCATGCGCGAACCACCGCATATGGGGGCTTGGCAAAAAGCCTGTTTAAACATAACGCCCCGTGCGGCCAGGCTATCGATATTTGGCGTATCGAGACGGGAGTGTCCCGCACAGGAAAGATAATCGGCCCGTAACTGGTCGCACATTATGAACAGAATATTTTTTACTTTTCCCATGATTGGCGATTAATCCTGACTATTGCTGGTAAGTTTACTTCCTTGATTCCTATACAAGCTACCAGAGGCGATCAACTGGAAAAGACAAAGATTGTCCGCCGAAGCAATTCAATCCGGATTGGATGGCAGTGAGGTATTCGAATCCAAACAACGAACCAAAAAAGCTGGGTTAATGGCCACTGATTTTGGCGTGCAGTGGTTTGGTGTTCTGAAATTTCGCCTTTTGCTCGGTTGAGGCCTCTTTCTGATGTTTGTTTTTCCACTCGTCATAAGGCATGCCGTAGACGGCAATCAAAGCATCATCATGGGTAATGTCTGCACCTCTTTTTTCGGCGGCAGCCAGGTACCATTTTGACAGACAATTTCGACAAAAACCCGCTAAATTCATGATGTCGATGTTTTGTGCATCAGTCCTTTTTTGGAGATGTTCAATGAGGCCGCGAAAAGCGGCGGCTTCGATTTCAGTTCTGGTTTGGTCGTCCATGCTAATTTCCTCAACCGGATCAGTCATTTTCCCTACTCCTTATATTTAGGTCAATGTTCGTTCGATGCAAAGGCTGTGTTCAGTTTAGAAGTTATACCTCAATTATTCAGATTATACTGATAGCTTATTCACAAATTACCCACAGTTTTATATACAAAGGCCCTATTCTAGGTAATTGTTAGCAGTAGACCCCCTGTGGTATGATCCCCGATACGCTCGGTGGTGGCGTTTTGATTCAAATCAGGAGGTATAAATGGCTTTTAACCAGCCAGATCGGCCAGATTCTGATAGCCGGTCGATCGAAGTCGTTCATGATGCTGATACGACTCAGACAGATGAGGCACCGGTTGAGCAATCGTCCGATGGTGAAGCTGCTTCAATTGAAGAGGCAAGCAGCAGAGTTCTGAACGAACATTTTGAAAAGTTGGAAGCACCCGACTGGACGCCGCCGTTTTATGTCCGTTTTCGATTACTGAGCATTGCAGCGCTTACCGCCAGCGTGGCCTGGCTGATGGCCTCGGCATACTACGTGCTGGAACATTTGGGATTTGAAGAACTTACTGCCTTACTGCCCCATGAAATTGGTGGCATGGTTGCCGGTATCGTTGTGCCGATCGCGCTTTTGTGGATCGTCGTGGCATTTTATGAACGTTCCAAACTGTATCGAGCCGAGGCGCGGGCGTTGCGCTGGCATTTGAAACAACTGACCTATCCGTCGGATGCCGCCGAAACCCGGGTGGCTGAAATCACCGAGACTTTGCGGGCCCAAGCATCTGCCATGACCAAGGTATCGGAAGACGCCGCGCTGAGAGCGGCGGAAGCTTCTGATTTGATCCAACGCCGGACGTTGGAGCTGACCGCGGCGTCGGAAAACGCTGGCTTGAAAGCGGATAGCGCCGGAGAAAAGCTGCGCCTGCAGGCCGATGATTTGGTGTCAGCGTCTGACCGGGCCATCGCCCGCGCAAGGGAAGCAGGCAACGTCCTGCATCATCAGTCGCATGATCTGATCAACGTTTCCCAACAGGCATCGGCAAGAACCGAAGATATTACAAGCACTTTGCAGAAGAGTGGTGAGGAGCTGTTGCGCGTCGCCAATGATGCGTCGAAGAACGCACAGAATACATCGGATTTATTCCGAGCAGAATCGGATCGTCTGGCAACCGTCTATGTTGAAGCGGCAGCGAGGGCCGAGAAAATGGGTGCTGATCTGGCAGCCGAGACTGAATCGCTTGCCGAAGCCACTGAAATGGCTGTGCTGAGGGTGGAAGCGACGAGGGAAAATCTTCGCGAATCCGGTAAGGATATGACACGGCGCACCGATCAGCTGTCCAGCCAATCGGAAGTCATCAGTGAAATGCTGACCCATCAATCGGAAAATTTGTCCGAGGCCATTGCGAAATCAAAAGAGCAGACCACCGAAATCGTTAGCGCCATAAACAGCGAAGCCAAGAACCTGGTGATGGCGACCGACGAAACGCTGTCGAATGTCAAAGAATCTGGTTCCAATCTGGCCGGTAGTGTTAGTGCGTTGCAGATTGCTGGCGACAAAGCTGTCGATCAAATTAATCTGACCACGCAAACCTATCGCAGTCATATTGATGAGTTGGATCAGTCGACAGACAAGGCGTCGGCTCGTGCAGGTATAGTCGGCGCGCAAATTCAGGAAGTCTCCGGCGAATTGGAACGCACTGCCGACAAGGTTCTGGGGCAGGCTGATCAGGTTGGCGATTCTTTGAAACTATATACCGAGGAACTTGCCAAGGTGTCACAGCGCGCCGATCACATGATCCAGTTGAGCGACGTGGTCGTTCTGCGGCTTGGCTCAACCATTGATGCTCTGCAAAAAAGAGCAGAAGAACTTGGAGAGACATCAAAAACAGCGAATGCTCAGATCGACGATGTGACGGAACGGCTGCTCCAGTCGAAGTCGGAAATCAAGGAAGCGGCAAATTCCAGTGTAGGTAATATTGACCGGGCAGCAGCAGCATTGAGAAGGGACCTCCAGGAGCTGACAAAGGCGGCATCAGGCGCCGGCGAAATTAGCGATGAATTTGGCGAAAAAATAACACTGTTAGCACGTGAGTCCGATGTTTCCGCAAATAAATTGCAGCACCTGATCGAGATCATGGAAGATCAAGTCCGGGAACTTGCGGTTGCCTCGAACACTGCCGGCGGTGACATCGATTCCATCAGCCATAAAATATTACAGCAATCCGATCAGATAAATACGGTTACCAAGAATGCCATTGAGCAGGTGGCGGAAGTCGGCGCCGCTCTTCGTGAGGAAACCAAAATGGCCGGGGAATCGTCGGTTAAGGTGACCGAACGGCTGCGCTCCATTGGTATCGTATTGGACCGGCGGTCTGCTGAATTATCCGATGCTGCCAACGATGCTTCGGCTAAAGTCACGAATGCCGCCGAGATGTTGAGGCAAAAATCACAGGATCTTTCAGAGAATTCCAATACGGCTGTAGCTGATATCGGCAAGGTAAGTGAGACCATGGAGTACCGCTCAGCGGAAGTTGCCCAAGCGTCAGACCGGGCGGCAAAATTATTGGGCCTGGTTACCGATGCCTTACGCCAGCAATCTAAGGACCTGAGTCGTACTTCCGACAACGCTGCCAATCAGATAGAGACGGTCGGTGAAAAACTACATCTCCGATCACAGGAACTTACAGACATAACCGACGTTGCGGTCACCCGCATGGACGAGACCTGGGAAACCTTGGAAGATCGTGCCGACAAAATGCGGGACGTTTCGAGTGAATTGATTGAGCAAGTTGGTGAGGCTGCTGCGGCTCTTCATAATAGATCTCAGGAATTGGCGCAGGCTTCAGAAAACGCCGTTTCCGATGTCGGATCGGTCGGCGATACGGTGCTTGAACAATCCAGGGAAGCGGCGACTTCAGCCGATCAGGCGGCTGACCGCTTACGTGGGATAGCCGAGGAGCTCAGCTCCAATTTCGAAAACATTAAAGGAACATCAGAGGATACCGAAGAACGCCTTCATAAAATGGGTGCGAATTTCCGTCAACGTACCGAAGAATTCGCCCAGGTGGCGACAGAATCGACAGCTCATGTCCAGGCCTTTGCCGATGCGCTTCAGGCCAGAGGCGCTCAATTAACAGACGCTTCTGATGACGCGACATCCAAAGTTGAAGCCGTCGGTGGGGCATTGCAGGAACGTTCCAGGGAAGTTGCCATTGCTGTGGACCGTGCGGCGAAACTGCTGTCTGCTGTGACTTCGGGCTTGCAGCGCCATTCGGATCAATTGCATTCGACATCCGACCGGGCTTTGGAGAAAACCAAAGACATGAATGAGGTGCTCAAGGAGGGCGCTGAAGAGTTGTCAGTCATGGCCAACCAAAGTGTTGAGAGACTGGATGACGCCAGCAAGTCAGTGCACCGGCGTCTGGAAGATTTGGCGGCCTCGTCTGATCGGGCTATTGCCAAGCTTGAAGGGGCGGCGAACGTCGTGGACACCCGCGCTGATCAGCTAACTGAGTCAGCGAAATTGGCCATTAATGAAGCTTATGGCGCGGACAAATCCCTCAAGCAGACAGCTGCCACAACCGCAAAGTCAGCTGATCTAAACCTCAAAAAGCTTAAAACGATCAGCGACGCTTTGCGTTTGCAAACACAAGAAGTCAGTGATGCCTCTGACCGCTTGTCACAGAATATGGGGGGAGCGGGCGCCGATCTCCGCGTTCAATTGGAGGAAATATCCAAAACCTTCAACGAAGCGCTTAAGGGCATTGATGCCGTCGGCGCGGCCACCAATAAACGGGCCAAAGACGCTGCTGTTATTTCAGACCGCGCCGTGAACAATTTGGAACTTTGGGGGCAGACTTTAAAGCGGGGAACCGATGATCTGGCTACCGTGTCACGGAAAGTCAGCAAAGAGGCGGGTGAGGCCGTTGACGCTGTCAAAAAACAAACCACCGAACTGTCCGATACCGCTCAGCAGGCCGGAGAAATTACCGTCGCTCTCAAGGAAATGGCGAAACGCCAGGGCCATGAAGATTTCCTTCGTCGAATGGCATTGATATCTGAAGGGTTGGAATCGATCGCAATTGATATCAACCGTATCCTTGAGACGCGCATCACGGAAAGCGATTGGAAACGCTATAACCGAGGCGACAAAAGTGTCTTCTTGCGCAAAATTTTGGGCATGCGGAATAAGGCGAAGCTGGCAAAAATAAACAGTCATTATCGTGAAGACAGTGATTTCCGGGAGTACGTCTCCAGGTATTTGCGGCAATTTGACGAATTGATCGCGAGCGCCAAGCGAACCGACCAGGAAGGCGCGCTGGGTGCGGGATACATGACGTCAGATGCAGGCAAAGTCTATCTTGTTTTGCGCGCCGCCCTAGATCGCGATGCCAACAGAGGAGAGAGTTCGGAGTAAACCGCTGACTAAAGTTTTGTCCAATGAATAGCGACTTAAATGCCGCCGGAAAGATCAATGTGGCGGCCGCCTCATTTCATAATCTCGCGCTGGCTTATCGCGCCGAGGGAAAAAACCGGGAAGCCGAGGAAAACTATCGCCAAGCGATTGATCTTCAACCCGATTACGCTGAAGCCCATTACAATTTAGCCGTTTTGTTGCAGGAAGTGGAACGATCTTCCGAATCCAAGGTTCATTACGAAGGCGCCATTGCTGCCAAACCTGCCTATCTTCAGGCCTTGAACAATCTCGGGACCATTTTCGACGAAGAGGGCGATCATACTGCAGCGGAAAGACTCTACCGCCGGGCCCTTGATATAAACCCAGATGTACCAGAGGTGTTGAGTAGTCTCGGGTCGTGCCTGCACGCTTTAGGCAGATACGAAGAGGCTGCCTGTAGCTATACGAAGGCGATTGCTATCCGCCCAATTTTTCCCGCCGCGCAATGGAATTTAGGATTTCTCGAATTGTCGCTCGGTCGCTATTTGGCGGGGTGGTCCAATTACCGGTATCGTCACAGTGCCGACCGCGTCAAGTTTCCAACTCCGAATGAGGAGCTGCCGTTGGATTTAGATGGAAGTCTAATTTTAATTGGCAATGAACAGGGATTGGGGGATGAGTTGTTCTTTTTGCGGTTTTGTGCCCAGTTGAAACAGCGTGGAGCTGAGATCCATTACCAATCGGGTCAAGCCATCGAAACATTATGCCAACGCATAGACGGCATCGATGCCCTAATTCAGGGGCCGGTTGATGACGGTTACACGATTGCTGATCTGCCCTTTCTTCTGAGGTGCTCCGAAGCTGTTGGCTCCGTATCCATCCATCCCCTTGAGGACCGTTTGAATGCCATGAGATCGCGTTTATTTGCGGCAGGCCCGGCACCTTATATCGGTATAACCTACCGCGCTGGCATTGCTGAACCCGGCTCATTATTTAAAGAGGCGCCGATTGACGGGATTGCATCAGCCTTAAAAAATATTGAGGCAACAATTATTGTTGTACAACGCGATCCCCAGGATCGGGATATTGAATTCTTGGAAGATAATCTTGATTTGCAACTCACAAGTTTCGCCAAAATCAACGACGATCTTGAGGATATGCTCGCCTTACTGGCGTTGCTAGACGACTACGTTGGGGTCAGCAATACCAACATGCATTTACGGGCGGCGGTGGCTAAACCGGCGCGTGTATTGGTGACCCATCCGGGTGAGTACCGCTGGATGGCGGAAGGTCATCAATCGCCATGGTTTCCTGACTTTAAACTTTATCGGCAGGGTGTTGACGGAGACTGGCAGCGCGCCTTTGACGACCTGGCTAGGGACCTAAAGGCAGTCTATGGTTGATGTGGACGATTATCATCGCCAGGGACTGGAGGCCTTTCAGGCCGATAATTTTACCGGCGCAATTGCAAAAATGGAACAGGCTGTGGCTCTCAATGGGTCACGTGCTGATATTCGGGCCAACCTAGGTGTTATCCTTCATCGTGCCGGCGAGCTGGATCGGGCCGAAGAGCAGTTTCGCGCTTCCCTCGTTATCAATCCCGACGATCCAACCGTTTACTATAATTTTGGCCTCATGCTGGGGGATAGCGGCAGGTTGGGAGAGGCCCTTTCTCAGTACGATAAATCAATTTCTCTAGATGCCGGTAATGCGGCGGCTCACAATAATCGGGGTAATTTGCTGAAAAAATTGAAGCGGGTTGAGGAAGCCATTGTCGCCTACAACCGCGCCATTGAAGCCGACCCGAACTTCGCGCCCGCTTATAGAAACTTCGCTGATGCCGAAGAAGCCCTTGGTGATGTTCAGGGAGCGCAGAAGAACTATGCCCGGGCAATCGGGCTGCGAGGAGATGTGGGCAGCCGCATTCGCGATGCTTTGTTGCTTCCCATCATTCCCGAGTCCAAAGATCAAATACTGGAATATAGAAACCGACTGGAAAACCGACTGGATAAACTTCTGGATGATGATTTGATCTTTGAAGACCCATTATCTCAAGTCGGAGCGACCAATTTCGCCTTGGCTTATCATGGTCTGGATGACAAAGCGATTCAGGAAAAAATAGCACGGTTTTACCGGCAGGCCTGTCCGTCTTTGACTTATGATTCACCCCATTGTGAATCTAGTCCGTCGTTGGCAAGGGAAAAGATTAAGATTGGATTTGTTTCTTCATTTTTGTATGAGCACACCATCGGTAAATTGATGCATCAGCTGATCGAAGGGTTGCCGCGATCCAGATTTGAAGTTCAAGTTCTTTCGTTTTCAAATATCCATGACCAGTGGAGCGAAAAATTGACCCAGGCCGCAGGCAGCTTTATTTGTCTGCCCAATAGCCTGAGCGTTGCTCGCGAAACAATCGCTGCGGCCGAATTGGACATTCTCTATTACGCTGACATTGGTATAGAGCCGATGACCTACTTCCTGTCCTTTTCCCGTCTCGCTCCGGTCCAATGTGTGACCTGGGGGCATCCCGTGACGACTGGAGTGGATACATTGGACTACTTCATTTCAAGCGATTTGACAGAACCTGAAGGCGCCGAAAATTTCTACAGTGAAAAACTTATAAAATTAGAAAGCATACCGTCATTGGTTGCGCCGCCGGATTTTAATGGAGAAACATCCCCCGATATGAGAGGCAATAGCCCCTTGGTAGTGTGCCCCCAATCATTGTTTAAATATCATCCGGAGTTTGATGCCATCCTGCGCTTAATTCTGCGCGACAACAAAAATGCGGAATTCCGTTTGATAGCGGGGAATTTCGATGCCTGGACTAATCTCTTGCAAAAACGTTTTGCCAGAACCATGGGTGAATTGGCAGATCGTATTATCTTTCAGCCGCGGCTCGACCGAGAGCAATATGCCAAATTAATCCAAACCGCAGATATCATATTAGATACGCCCCATTTCTGCGGTGGTATGACGACATTTGAAGCGCTGGCAGCGGATACACCGGTAGTGACTCTGCCGGGTGATTTTATGCGAGGACGGGTTAGCCTCGGGCTTTATAAACAAATGAACGTACTGGACTGTGTCGCCGCTGACGCCGAAGATTATGTCGGCATTGTCGGCGAACTCTGTTCAAACGAAGTAAATCGGATAGACCTTCGGGAAAAGATACATGGAACTAAAAACAAAATTTTCAATGACCAAGGTGTCATAGGTTCTCAAATAAAATTTTTCGAGCAAGCCTTGGCCGACATCTAGCCGGAATGCGATTCTTCTTCGTTTAGACGGGTAGCCAGATTGACATAGACATCGACATCGCAATAGTGTTCGATCAAATCTGAATATACTTGCTCGACCCGGGCTGCTGTTGTGGCATTGTTATCTGTTGGTGTCAAAACAGGTGTTTCGTTCGTTTTCTCCATTAGTACGCCATCCATATAAAGTGCATCCAACCCGGTCCGGAGAAAACAGCTGGCTGCATCATCATAAGTCTCGACGATGGGTTCCTCTCGGTCGTTGAAGGAAGTATTGACCAGCACATAGCAATCCGTCAGATCACCGAAAGCCTCGATCAATTCATAGTAGTCGGCATTCTGGTCGCGGGATACGGTTTGAATGCGGCAAGTGCCATCGGCGTGCGTTACGGCCGGAACCTTCTCTCGGTCGCTCTGGTGAGCGGAACCGGCGATCACCATGAAGGGGCTCCGCCGGGGTGAATTGAAAAATGGTGGTGGACGGTCTTCCAGGCAGGATGGCGCAAACGGCCGAAACCCTTCGCGGTGTTTGATCTGGGTATTAAGCTTATTTTTCATTTCCTGGGGACGAGGGTCGGCCAGAATGCTACGATTGCCAAGGGCGCGCGGACCATATTCCGAACCGCCGGCAACCCGGCCGATAATTTTACCTGCAGCTAGCATTTCGGCGACTTCTTTTGGTGAGGCAGGCTTGGCGCTCAGTTGCCATTTGCCGGCGACGTCCTTCAGATTTCCGGGATCGTTCGGCCGGCCGAGATAGGCGTCATTCATTTCCCGCCGCAATTCCCCGCCGCCCGTGTAATAGCCGGATAGGGCGCATCCCAAGGGGATGCCTTCATCAGAAGCGGCTGGCTGAATATAAACATCCAGAAAGGGGCCACTCTCGATAATTTTTCTGTTGATAATGCAGTTTAGGGCAGCGCCACCGGCGAGGCATATTTTTTTGGCGTGGGTTTTCTTCTTGGCCAGCCAGGCCAGATACAGAACGTCTTCCTCCAACGTATCCTGCGCCTGACGGGCTAGACTGACCCACGGGTTGCCGACCAGTTTTTCGCTATCGTCCCCGTCGTAGACCGGTGCATTGGTCATGCCGTGTATGGTTTTATCATGATTGATGATGAAATCATCAAAACGGTCAGGGTCTACAGAAAAACTATTCTCCGCCTCAAAAAGATGGCCGTACCCGGCAAGGGCCATGGTCTGGCCCGCGCCGAATATATCGTAGCCCAGATTTTCTGACACCTTGTCGTAGAAGAAAGACGAATTGACGAAATGATCCCGGCGCTTAGGCAGCTTTTCGCCGTCGCGGTAGGTGTCTGACAGGTAACCGATGCGGTCGACGATATTGAGGTCAGTACCGGTGCCATGATAAATTCCGGTACCGCCTTCGGCGATCAATATGGCGGCATCATCAAATGGTGAGACGTAGTAAGCGCTGGCTGCGTGGGCGTCAATATGATTAATCCACCGGACCTTTGCTTTGTCGAGTTTTAAGGATTGCTCGACCAGATAGTTCCAGCGGTGATTATCATCGTAGCGGGGATGGTGGCGCCGTAGCGCGTTGCTGTAGCCGAACTGTGATCCCGGCTCCGGCCAGCTTTCCATATGGCGGTCGAAACAAATTAAATCGATGTCATCCAAACTACGTAGGTTCATTGCTTTCAGGCAGTAATCGATGGCCATCAAAGGATAGGTGAAGGAGTGCTTTCGCCGATTTAGACGGGCCTCGGAAATGGCATGGGTGCGTAATTCGCCGCTTTCATCGGAAATGATCGCGGCGCCCGTATCATGGCTGTAACATTTTAATCCTAGAACAATCACAGCTTTTTTCAGTTTCCTCAATTTCTTATGAGCGCGCTTTTATCGTATTGGCATCTCATCCCGATTATGGGAAAAAGCTGCCATGGATAAATCACCTAACAATAATTCCGACAACCGTCCTGATTCCCGGGGCAATATTTCATATTCCCACGGCGACGGGCAACAGCAGATCATCGCCTATTGGCTTTTTGTTATGTGCGCCATGGTTTTTATCATGGTTATTCTTGGCGGCGTTACACGTCTGACCCATTCCGGGCTGTCGATGGTGGACTGGCGGCCGATTACTGGCTGGTTGCCGCCTTTGAACGATGCTGAATGGCAGGCTGTATTTGAACTTTACAAACAGTCACCGGAATTCAGAAAGGTGAATTTCGACTTGGATGTGGAAGGTTTCAAATCCATATTCTGGCTCGAATTTACCCATCGTCTTTGGGGCCGCGCCATGGGGGTAGTCTTTATCGTGCCGTTCCTTTTCTTTTTGGTAAAGGGCTGGATCAGCCGGCCAATGGCACCGCGCCTTATTTTGATTTTTATTCTCGGTGGTTTTCAAGGTTTGCTCGGCTGGTACATGGTTAAAAGTGGATTGATCGATCGCCCGGACGTCAGCCAGTACCGGTTAACGGCACATTTTTCGGCTGCTGTCCTTATCTACGGTTACATGTTTTGGGTTGCCTTATCGTTAATAAAACAAAGTAAAGAAGCCTTGGGTGAGAACGTCAAATCGCTGGCAATTCTCACGCGGTTCACTGTGGTCTGGATATTTGTCACCATGATGTCGGGCGGCTTCGTTGCCGGGCTGGACGCCGGATTGACCTATAACGCGTTTCCTCTGATGGATGGTCATCTCATTCCCGATAATTTGTTTGTTGAGGATCCCTGGTATTTGAATTTTTTTGAAAACATAACAACCGTTCAGTTCAATCACCGCATCCTGGCCGAGATTACTTTTGTCCTGGTGTTGATAATATGGTTTAAGGCGCGCCGGTTAGAAATTGAGCCGGCTTTGCGCCGTAATATTAATCTATTTACCGGCATGGCATTAATCCAGGTAGCGTTGGGTATTACCACCCTGTTGTTGGTTGTCCCAATAATTTTTGCTGCGCTGCATCAGGCGGGGGCGATTTTATTGCTTACGTTCGCCCTTATGGTGGTGCACGAATGGTTCGGCAAAAAGATCAGATAAAATCAGTAAAGAAAAGGGGAGGTCGAAGCCTCCCCACAGTTGAATGAAACTCTAGTATTAAACAGCCTTAATACCGTGCAGGAAGGTTTCCACTTCGTTGCGCAGTTCATCGGCTTCGGAATTCAAAGTGGAGACGGAGGCCGACATCTGACCGGCTGCCGTGCCGGTTTCATTGGCGCTGTTGGACACATCGACAATATTGGTTGTGACATCCTGGGTGCTGGTAGCCGCCTGTTCGACATTACGGGCAATTTCCCGGGTCGTTGCACCCTGTTCTTCGACGGTAGCAGCAATACCAGAGGCGATTTCATTGATCTCGCCGATAATACCCGTAATGCCTTGGATGGCGTCGACTGACTGTTTGGTCGCCGTTTGGATCCCGCTGATCTAGCTTGCCGATCTCATCGGTGACCTTGGCTAACTGATTGGCCAGATTACCGACCTCTGAGGCCACGACCTCGCTAACTTCAAACAAACTCTGAAAACCCTGGAGGCTAGGGTTGCCAATGACGGCATTGTGCTGACCGAGGACCAGGACTTGCCGATATTGCGTATCTTCACCGACAAAGGTACGGAATATTGTGGACGGGCAGAACTTCACGATCACCGGCTGTTCCTGGCAATCAACGACATCGAGCACTCCA
>PBQI01000157.1 GCA_002725625.1 Rhodospirillaceae bacterium
ACCGCATCGTCAATCCAGAAAGCGAGATGAAAAGCATCTCGAACGAGACTACTTTTTCTGATAACCACAAGGACCTGGAAAGCCTCAAGAAGCGGCTTTGGCCCCTCTGTGAAAAAGTGGCAGGGCGTCTGAAGAACAAAAACCTTGCCGCTGCCACAGTGACCTTGAAGCTGAAAACTTCAAGCTTCCGCAGCCTGACCCGCTCCAAGACACGGCCGGCGCCGACCCAGCTGGCGGAAATCCTCTACCGCACTGTCCTGCCCCTGCTGGAAAAAGAAGCCAACGGCACGGCCTTTCGCCTCATCGGCATCGGCGCCAGCCAGTTCGCTGACCCCGCCGACGCCGACCACACCGACTTGCTGGATCCGAGCCCAGAGGAATATGCGAAAATAGAGCACGTTATCGATACCGTCCGTGAGAAATTCGGGACAGCAGCTATTCAAAAAGGACGGACACCATTGAAGAAGTAGGCGGTATAACTGAACGCTCAAATTAAGCTATTCCAATCTGACTAAATAGAGAGAGTAGTATGGCGGAATTGGTATTTGCAGCAGGATCATCCCATAGCCCTGCGGACGAACAGCTGCTGCACGCCGAAGTGGATCAAGGCATTCCAACTTGGCCACGCAAGCTCGTGGATAAATCGGGAATTCCGCGCAGCTTTGAAGAATAGCTGGAAATGGCACCGCCCGGTATGGCAGCACAAATAACACCCAATGTTCTTGAGCGCCGGGTCGCGGAATGTCAGGCTAATATGGACCGACTCGAAAAAGATATCGAGGACGCAACCTGGATGACTTGATCATCGTCGGCGATGATCAAATGGAACAGTTTTTCCACGACAATATGCCGGCAGTCCTCGTCTATTGGGGTGATATTATTCCCAATACGGTATGTGATTTACCGGATGAAGCGCCTGAATTCTGGAAACGGGCGCGGTCTCTTTACCATTAAGAATCTGGAACCCGGGACTACCCGGTAGCGTCGAACCTAGCTTTGCATATGATTAACCACCTGATGGATAACGAATTCGATATTTGCCATACCAAAAAATTAAGGATGGATAGGGGCGAAGGGCATGCTTTTGGACTTGTTCACCGCCGATTGATGCACAATAGCATCGTTCCCATCGTACCGATCGCGCTGAACACCTATTCCCCCCCCCAATCAACCACGCCCCAAGCAGTGCTATAATCTGGGCCGATCTATCCGTGATGCGGTTGAGAATTGGGAATCGGACGCAAGGGTCCGCATACTCGGTTCCGGCGGCTTGAGCCATTTCACCATTGATGAAGAATTGGACTGCGGCATGCTGCGATCGGTCAAAGAACACGATGCAGACGCTTTGAGTTCAATTCCCCTGGAGAAATTGAACGCCGGTAATTCAGAAATCCGCAATTGGATTTCCATCGCCAGCGGCGCCGAATATCTGAACCTTCTTGGATGGTATATACCCCGTTCTACCATTCCCTCCCTGGAACCGGGTGCGCCATGGCCTTCGCGGTAATGAATTGAAAATTAAACTACTATTTTCCAATAGCTTAAAAAATTAAATTTGAGTTCAACACCCTGGCTTTTCGAGCATCTCGACCTGGTCCAGCCTAGCCTCGACGCCGTATTCGCCGAAGTCCTGCAATATGGTCTCGACAATACCGTCGGCGCGAAATTCAATGCCCAATTCCATTTCAGGGGTGGAGGATTTATCGCGGACGGGGAAGTAGGCGAAGCGCGCGCGCCATCGGGCCGTTTCGGTGAGTTTTTTTAAGACCTTATCCGCCAGTTTGGAGCCGTCCTTATCCCTGCCGACAACGGCGCTGACTTCGTAAGGGTTATCAAGCGTCGCACCGTCAAAAATGGATTTGGTCAGATGATTGCCCCCGCCGGTGGACAATTTAATCAGAGCATTGATATGGGCCGTGGGAAACAGCGTTCCCTTGGGCAAATTCACTTTATTGCGGTTGGGTTTGGTATATTCAACGACTCCACCTTCGCCTTCACCATCCAGAACGGCCACACCCCTGATCTCTTGCACCGGTTTGCCGTTTTGCGACTCATTTACACGGAACCGAAACCCGAGACCGTCTTTAGATTCCCAGGTCATCAGAGAGCGTACGTTCTCAATCTCTTTTCTGCCGCCGTACAGCAATCTGAGGTAGACCCGGCTTTCGACGGTCCAGCCATCGCATTGATCGCGGAATTCATAGGTCATGACGCCACGGGCAGCCGACAGCCCGCCTTCACCTGCCGATTTTGACAAATTCATGGCGTAAAGCGCACGGTGTGGAACCAACGAACCGGCCATCGCCGACGAAGCCGAGATAACCAGCAGCGCCGATAGCGCCAGTCTACTAAACCCTGATTGTTTTCTTATATTTTTCATCTACATCCTCTTTTCGCCGCCCATTATCGTGTCACGCTCCAGACCGCCATAATAGGCCAAAATTTCCCCTCTTTCCGGAATCTCTTGCCAGATATCATGTTAAAATTTAATTTTTTCCATAAATCATTAAAAATATTGATTTTTTATCTAGCGCAGGCTTTGCGTCATTAATTAGAGAATTTCCTAATTTGAATGAATCGAACTAGTTTTTTTGAATCTCTGTTAATTTATTTTGAGATTCCCGTGTTATTGAACAACAAGGAAGCGTTATGATGACGATATCGCAAGATTTTCAGTTCAGCAAGTCGCCACTGGCGCGTCGCGCTGGCACGCTGCGGCTCTGTTTTTTAGCACCTTTAGAGGCCAATACCGAGTAAAATCAGGCTTGTTCTGGCTTTTGCACCTAACTTTCGCTCTCTTTTTCGGCCTCGGCTTCTTCGGTTTTCTTTTTAACCTTAGGCTGATCAGCCTTGATGTGGAGTTCCTTGTAGCGAGCCAGTTCTATCCCGGCGGGCGCATTCATCAGTAAATCTTCCGCCTGCTGGTTCATGGGGAAAACGATGACTTCCCTAATATTAGGTTCGTCTGCTAACAGCATGACGATCCGGTCAATACCCGGGGCTGAGCCGCCATGGGGCGGCGCACCGAATTTAAAGGCGTTTAACAAGCCGCCAAACTGGGTCTCTACATCCTCCGCCGTATAACCGGCGATTTCAAAAGCTTTGTACATGATGTCAGGACGGTGGTTTCGAATTGCGCCGGAGGAAAGCTCGACACCATTGCAGACGATATCATATTGATAGGCTAAGATTTCCAGCGGATCCATACTATCCAACGCGTCCATTCCACCTTGTGGCATGGAAAACGGATTGTGGCTGAAATCCAGTTCCCCGGTGTCTTCGCTCATTTCGTACATGGGGTAATCGACAATCCAGCAGAACTTGAAAACGTCTTTTTCACTGAGATCCAGTTCATCGGCAACCCGGGTTCGGGCGGCGGCGGCAAAGGCAGCAAAATCACTAGGATTTCCCGCCACGAAAAAGACCGCATCGCCATCGCCGAGTTCTATATCAGTGCGCAGTTGTTCAGTACGTTCAGGGCCAATGTTTTTTGCCACCGGCCCCGCCCCTTCGCCGTCGCGGAAGAAAATATAGCCCAACCCAGGCTGGCCTTCGGCTTGCCCCCAGGAATTCATGCGGTCGCAAAAAGCCCGGCTGCCGCCCGTGGGCGCCGGTATGGCCCAAATACGGACATTGGGGTCTTTTTCGATCATGCCGGCAAATATCTTAAAGCCCGAACCCCGGAATATATCCGTGGCGTCGCTCATCTTCAGGGGATTGCGGAGGTCGGGCTTATCTGTGCCGTACCAACTCATGGAATCCGCATAGGCTATACGCGGGAACGGCATCGGCGTTGCGGCGCGGCCGTTGCTGAATTCTTCAAACACACCCTGCAGAACCGGCTCAAGGGCATTGAAGACATCATCCTGGGTGCAGTAGGACATCTCCACATCCAACTGATAGAACTCTCCAGGCGACCGGTCGGCGCGAGCGTCTTCGTCTCGGAAACAGGGGGCGATCTGGAAGTACTTGTCGAATCCCGACACCATGATCATCTGTTTGAAGATCTGCGGCGCCTGAGGCAGCGCATAAAACTTACCGGGATGAATGCGGCTCGGCACCAAATAGTCGCGGGCGCCTTCCGGCGACGTGGCGGTCAGGATGGGCGTCTGCATCTCCATAAAGCCGCTGTCAGTCATACGCCGGCGGATGGAAGCAATGACCTGACTACGCAGGATGATATTGTTGTGCACCTCTTCACGGCGCAAATCCAAGAACCGGTATGTGAGGCGCATATCTTCCGGGAACTCGGCGTCGCCAGCCACCTGCATGGGCAGCACATCGGCTTCGGATTCCACATTGATGTCGGTAATGCGCAGCTCGACTTCGCCCGTCGGCAAATCGGAATTAATCGTTTCATCCGACCGTTTGTCGATCGGGCCCGTTACCGTAATAACGCTCTCCGGGCGCACTTTCTCAACCACTTCGAAATTATCGTCGGTGGTTTCGATGACGCACTGGGTCAATCCGTAATGATCCCTGAGATCGATAAACAGCAAATTGCCATGATCCCGCTTGCGGTGCACCCAGCCCGACAGCCGGACGGTTTCATCGGCGTTATCCAGGCGTAGCTCGCCGCAGGTATGCGTTCTAAATGGATGGAGGTCGTTTTCGGTGCTCATATCGCCAACTATCATGAAAGGATAAAAAACATGGAAGCGGCACCAGGAATGAAAATTTATTCACTAGCGCCGCGCCGCACTTACTCTGTATTAGGCCAATTTTCAAGCTATTTGCGGTTATTTGACCGCCTCATCTGCGCCCTCAAACTATCTCACACGCCTCATCGAAATCAAACCGAGGTAGTTTTTTGAAAACAGTGGTTTCATCGCCCCGGCCGAAGCTGCAGATAAACATGGTTTTAACGTTTGTACCGGCCCAAAAAGCTCCATCCATACCGGGCTTGTTAATCCCCTGCATCGGCCCAACATCCAGACCGATTGACCGTACGGCCATCATGAAGTAGGCAGCCTGCAACGCGCCGTTCAAGTTGGCCCAGGGCACAATCATGTCGGGGTTTTCAGCAAAACGCTTTTCCATCATCTCGGCCCGGAACGGCACCAATTTTTTGAAATGCTCATGAAAATCATGATCGGTGCCAAGAATAGCCGTTACCGGCGCTTTCAATGTTTTTACCCGGTTGGGCTCATTGACTACCGGGCCTAATTTTTCCTTGGCCTCATCCGACATGACGAACTTGATCCGCAGAGGACAGCAATTTGAGCTGGTCGGACACTGCTTCATCAAATTAAAAATTTTTCTGATCTGCTCCTTGCTGACAGGTTCGTCCGTCCAGCCATTAAAGGACCGGCCGCTGTTGAATATCAGATCAAGTTCGTTATCGTCTAACGGCTGGGTTCTGGACCGGACTTCGCGGATAAATTCCTGAGCTTTGAGATCGATTTCGTCTTTTTCTACCGGTTTATTCATCTTCCCCTCGTTATGTTTTATTTTCGGATAGACTTTAATTAGTAGGTCCTGGTCAATTGGCAACCGTTAGGCCGTATTTTGTCTGCCGGACCAATTATTTCGCCATCAGTTTGGGCAGATCCCATCTTTTAGGTTTGCGGCCATTGCGGCTAATTTGTTATAGATTTAGGGGCAAGTTTAAGAATCGCTAAATTTGGGGAAGTAGCTAAAAAATGCCGCCAGTTTGAGCAGCATAGAAGGATAATGTTATGAGTTTTAAATTCTGTTTGTATTCCGATATTCACGGCCAAATCCCGCAGTTGAATGCGGTCGAGGACGCTGTCGTAAAAGAAAATCCTGACAAAGTCGTCGTCATCGGCGATCTGGTTGGTTTAGGGCCGGAACCGGCTGAAATCGTGCAACGCATGATCGACCGCCCGAAAATCGATGTGGTCATCGGCAATGTAGACCTTTGGGTAACCCGCAAGGTTTGGGAAACCAAAACGCCAAAAAGCCCTCACCAAGAATGGATGTTCCGGATGATGGAAATGACCCGGGAGCGGTTGAACAACAGCCAGCTCGAATGGCTCGACAAGCGCCCCTTCTCCATGACCTATACACCCGAACTGGGCCACGATTTTCATGTTTTCCATGGTACGCCTTATGATATCGGCGATGCCGATGCCTTCCCGTTCCGTCTTACGGACGACGAAATTGCGGATAAATTAAAAGGCTACGATTACGACGTCATGTCGCATGGTCATATCCACGGGCCCTCGGTGCGTGACATTCCGCGCGCCGACGGAAAATTCCAGCAGCTCGTTTGTGCTGCTGCCGTTGGCATGAGCTGGGACGGTGATCCCCGCCCCTCCTATGCCGTCGTCGAGTATATGGGAAAAGGCAAATGGAACAACTGGGTAGAGCGGGTTGATTTCGACGCCGAAGAACAGGCCAGTTTCAACGAAAAATCCTGGATCGAACACGGCGAACGCATTGCCGGCATGATCCGTTCGGGCACCTTCTGGAACCCGGATCATATGCCGCACTAAAAAGTGGGCAGCGCCGCCGATACCCCTACGCCCGTTTCCGATTGGGAGCGGCAGCTAAAAGGACAAATTCGGCGCCGCTATTCCACCTTGAAATTTCCGCCCGACGGCGCGGGCCGAGCCATCGAAGCCGGCTATCCGGCGGAGCTCATTGCAAAAACGCCAGAATGGCTGGCCGCGTCTTATTTGGGGTGCGGTTTTTTATTGGGTGACCTGCGGCTGGCGGGTGACGAAATAGTCATCGATCTGGGCTGCGGTACTGGGCTCGACAGTTACCTTTTGGCCATGGAATTGACCAATGCGGGCATCGTGTTGGCCATTGATATGACACCGAAAATACTGTCTCAGGTGCAGAGAATATCCGTCGGCAATATTATACCGCTTGCCGGTGATATGGAACGTCTGCCGCTGACCGACGAACTGGCTGATATGGTGATCGCCAATGCATCGCTCAATCTGACACTCGACAAAGGCAAGGCTCTTGCCGAGGCCTGCCGCATTTTAAAACCGGGTGGACGGTTGTTGGCGCGTGATCTTGTTAAAGTTGATGAGTTGCCGCCGGAGGTCCTGAGCGATCCGCTGTCTTACAACACGTCGCTCGGCGGCGCACTTGCCGAAGAAGATCTGGTTGTAGAAATTGCTAAGGCCGGCTTCAAAGATATCGCCATCATGGATCACCAGCCTTTCAGTTATGTCCAATCGGTTAAAATTGAAGCAGTCGCGGACTAATGCAGTCAGAAGTGCCCGTAAACCAGTTCGGGCAACCAAAGAGCCACCGGCGGGAATAAAACAACAACCGACAAGCGGACGAGGTCAGCGCAGAAGAACGGCCCGATACCTCTGAAAATCACGTTCAAGGGCACGTCCGGCATCATCGATTTCATGACAAACACGTTGAGCCCAATCGGCGGCGTGATCAGGCTGATCTCGGTCATCATTACCAACACGATACCAAACCAGATCAGATCGAACCCCAGTGATTCAATCACCGGTACGAAGATTGGGACGGTCAGGAATATCATCGCCAAGCCTTCGACGACTGTTCCCAGGACGACATAAAAAGCCAAAATGACCAATAGGACGGCGAAGGGTGAAAAATTCAGCGATTCAATCCAATTGATGACTCCGGATGATATGCCGGCAAGGGCAATGAAATTATTGAGGATCAAGGCGCCAATGGCGATCATGAATACCATAGCGGTGGTCTGCGCCGCCTCCACCGAAGATTCGAATAGAACGGGCCAAGACATTTTTTTGCGCAGCATGGCAAATAGGAGTGAACCGATGGCGCCGATGCCACCGGCTTCGTTCGGCGTAAACACACCAAACGAAATACCGCCGAGAATAAGGAAAAAGAGC
>PBQI01000158.1 GCA_002725625.1 Rhodospirillaceae bacterium
AAAACCCGATACCGACGCGGCGGGTATCATGGCGAAACTTTCCGTAAGGTCAATAGATGCTCTGCTTTCCGCTTTCAAAAGATCAAACAATAGGGGCTTGAGGGAATGATCGGGGCAGGCCGGGTAACCGGGCGCCGGGCGAATACCGGAATATTGTTCCTTGATCAGCTCTTGGTTGGATAAGGCTTCGTCGCTCTGATAGCCCCAAAATTCTTTACGCGTTCTTTCATGCAGCCGCTCGGTGAAAGCTTCCGCCAACCGGTCCGCTAGAGCTTTCAGCAGAATGTCATTGTAGTCGTCGTGATCGGCATTAAACGCCTTAAGTTTCTCCTCAATACCGAGCCCAGCGGTAACGGCAAAGCCGCCGATATAGTCTGGTATTCCCGTTTCCTTGGGCGCGATGAAATCAGCGAGGCACAAATTTGCACTCTTGGCCGAGGAGGACTTGGCCATCTGCTGGCGGAGAAACGGAATAACTGCCCGGACTTCGATGCGGCTTTCGTCGGTGTATATTTCGATATCGTCACCGACGGCGTTGGCCGGAAAAACCCCCGCCACTGCTTTTGCCTTCAGCCATTGCTCGTCGATGATCTTTTGCAGCATGATCTGCGCGTCGTTGAACAGTGAACGGGCGGCGATGCCTACTGTCGGATCCTCCAAAATTGCCGGGTAGTTGCCGGCAAGTTCCCAGGTACGAAAAAAAGGCGTCCAATCGATGCGGGTGGCGATTTCACTCAGATCATAACCATCGAACTCTCTGACCCCCAGAAATGCCGGCGGTGGCGGCTGATTTTGCCAGTCATTCTGTCTTCCGGCCAGCCGTGCATCCGTCAATGAAAGTAGTTTTCCCGCCCGGTCGGCGCCTTCATGAGCTTCCCTGAGTTCGCCGTATTCCCGATCAATACCGGCGGTAAATTCCTCTTTCAGAGTGTCGCTTAGCAGGTTGCTGGCGACGCCAACCGCCCGCGAGGCATCGGTTACATAGATCGCCGAACCATCGTATTGGGGGGCAATTTTTACTGCCGTATGGACCTTAGACGTCGTCGCACCGCCAATCAGCAACGGAATGTCAAAGCCGTCCCGGTTCAGTTCCCGGGCCACCGAGACCATTTCCTCCAAAGAAGGTGTTATCAGGCCGGAAAGGCCGATGATATTAACCTTCTCCTCTTTGGCGGCGCTGAGAATTTTTTCATAGGGAACCATGACGCCGAGGTCCACCACTTCGTAGTTATTGCACTGTAGTACGACGCCGACGATATTCTTGCCGATATCGTGGACATCACCTTTGACCGTGGCGAGCAGAATTTTACCATTGCTTTGAAAATTGCCGCTTTCCTCTTTTTCCTCTTCGATAAATGGAATTAAGTGAGCTACTGCCTGTTTCATAACCCGGGCGCTCTTGATCACCTGGGGCAGGAACATTTGGCCGGACCCGAACAGATCGCCGACCACATTCATGCCCGTCATTAACGGTCCCTCGATGACTTCGATGGGTCTTGCGGCGGCGAGCCGGGCCTCTTCGGTATCTTCGACAATATATTCGGTGATGCCTCTGACCAATGCGTGGGTAATGCGCGCCTGCACATCACCCTGCCGCCAGCTCAGGTCCTCGGCGTTGCTTTTTGCCTGGCCTTTGGCTTGATCGGCAATTTCCAAAAGGCGTTCCGTGGCGTCACCGCGGCGGTTCAGGATGACGTCTTCAATACGCTCCTTTAGTTCCGTCTCGATATCGGCATAAACCACCAACTGACCGGCATTGACAATACCCATGTCCATACCGGCTTTGACGGCATGGTAGAGAAACACGGAGTGCATAGCCTCCCGTACCGCATTGTTGCCCCGGAAAGAAAAGGAAACGTTGCTGACGCCGCCGCTGACCATGGCGTGGGGTAGATTTTCCTTGATGTATTTAACGGCCTTGATGTAGTCGGCGGAGAAATTCCGGTGCTCGTCAATGCCGGTGGCGACGGGAAAGATATTGGGATCGAAGATGATGTCTTCCGGCGGAAACCCAACCTGGTCGACCAGAACATCGTATGAACGCTGGCAAATTTCCTTCATGCGGTCGTAACCATCGGCTTGGCCTTTTTCGTCGAATGCCATGACGATGGCGGCGGCCCCGAAATAGAGAATTTCACGAGCCTGATCGACAAAGGCTTCTTCGCCTTCTTTGAGGCTAATGGAATTGACAACACCTTTGCCTTGGACGCATTTGAGACCGGCGTTAATCACCGACCATTTAGAGGAATCGATCATCACCGGTACCCGGCTGATATCCGGTTCCGACGCGGCCAGTTTTAGAAATTGATCCATGGCCGCTTCGGAATCGAGCATCGCTTCATCCATGTTAACGTCAATGATCTGAGCACCGTTTTCCACCTGCTGACGGGCGATGCCGAGAGCGGTTTCGTAATCCTCGTCAATGATCAGCTTCTTAAATTTGGTCGAGCCCGCAACATTGGTGCGTTCCCCCACATTGACGAAGCCGGTGACGTCGTCAATGGTCAATGGCTCCAGGCCGCTTAATCTTCCAAAATTTTCGATTTCCGGCAGGGGGCGTGGCGGCTGGTTTCTGACCGCTCTTGCGATGGCGCGGATGTGATCGGGCGTGGTACCGCAGCAGCCGCCAACAATATTGAGAAAGCTGCTGGCGGCGAACTCCTCTACCTGCCCAGCCATATAATCAGGTGTGTCGTCATATTCACAGAAAGCATTGGGCAAGCCGGCATTGGGATGCAGGCTAACAGGGATTGCTGCGGCGGCGGCAAGTGCCTGGACATGGGGCCGCAGGTCGGTGGCGCCGAGAGCACAGTTCAGACCAATCGACAGGGGCCGGGCATGCGCCACCGAATTCCAGAAGGCTTCCGGAGTTTGTCCCGTCAGCGTCCGCCCCGAGGCATCGGTGATGGTACCGGAGATCATTATGGGAATTTCGACAGCGAGCCGATCCTGTAATTTCATAACCGCGTAGATCGCCGCCTTGGCATTCAAGGTGTCGAAAATGGTTTCGATCAGAAGTATATCGGCGCCACCCTCGATCAGTGACGCGGCGGCTTCACCATAGCAAGCGGCCAACTCATCGAAGGACGTGTTACGGAATCCTGGATCGTTGACATCGGGGGAAATGGAGGCAGTTCGGTTGGTTGGTCCGAGAACGCCAGCGACAAAACAGGGCCGGTTAGACTCTGAAGCTGCCTCTTTGGCCAGCCGTGCTCCTTCAATATTCAACGAGCGGACCTGATCCTCCAAACCGTAATCGGCTTGAGATATGGAGTTGGCGTTGAAGGTATTGGTTTTGATGATGTCAGCACCGGCGTCGATATAAGACCTGTGAAGTTCTTTTACAAAATTCGGTTGGGTCAGGGACAGCAGGTCATTGTTACCCTTTAGGTCCCGGGTATGATCTTGGAATTGTGTTCCCCGGAATTCCTGTTCGGTGAAATTTCGGTTTTGCAGCATGGTGCCGGTGGCACCGTCCAGAATGACGATGCGCTGCTGCAGTAATTCTGATAGCCGGGTAGTAATGGCGGTCATCTAATTATTTCCGGCTTTTGATTGTGCGCCCGTCGACGGCCGCAGACCAAGAATGTGGCAAATGGCATAGGCCAGATCAGCCCGGTTCAAGGTATAGAAGTGAAGATCCGATACGCCTTCGGCCTGCAGCGACCGGCAATGTTCAGCCGCTACGGTAGCGGCGATCAGTTTCCGCGTACCCGGATCATCGTCCAGACCATTGAAGAGAGCTTCCATCCATTCAGGCACCGAAGCACCGCATAGGGCACTGAATTTTTTCACCTGTTGAAAATTGGTCACGGGTAAAATTCCGGGCAGTATGGGCTGAGTGATACCCGCCACCGCCGCTTTGTCACGGAAGCGAAGAAAGGTTTCCGCCTCGAAGAAAAACTGGGTGATGGCGCGGTTGGCCCCGGCGTCAATTTTCCGCTTGAGATTGTCCAGGTCATCGTCGGCACTTTTTGCTTCCGGATGAACTTCCGGATAGGCAGCGACGCTGATGTCAAAATCAGCAACCGATTTCAGGCCCGCCACCAGATCTGAGGCATAAGCGTAGCCATCGGGATGCGGCCGATAGACGGCGTCACCTTCTGGCTGATCACCTCGCAGGGCAACAATGTGCCGGACGCCGTTCGCCCAGTACTGGCGCGCAACTTCATCAACTTCATCACGGGACGCGGCGATGCAGGTCAGGTGAGCGGCGGCCGTCAGGCCGGTTTCATTTTGTATGCGATTGACAATAGTGTGGGTACGTTCCCGGGTCGAGCCGCCGGCGCCATAGGTTACCGACACGAAACTCGGGCTCAGCGGCGCCAACCGGCCGACCGATTGCCAAAGAGTCTGTTCCATTTTCTCTGAATTAGGCGGAAAAAATTCAAAGGATACATTCATGGTTTTGGGCAGCGGGTGCGCCACTGCCATGCCGGGATTCACAAATTCAATCATCTAATATCTCTGTTCTGGCCTAAGTAAATAGTTTGATTATGTCTGTTCCGGTTTGACGCCTGACCATAAAACGACGGTCAGAGGCCCACCCGGTAACTCCTTGCTCGGTTTTGGAATAAGACCCGCGGCTTTGAACCAGCGCGCCATATCGTGTTCTGCGATACCCAGATGCCGGTGTTGATGTTCGCTGCGTAGTTCTTCCCGGCTATGGGGGGCAAAATCAGCAACAACCAATCTACCGTTATATTTGAGGATCCGTGCCGCCTCCCGAATGCTAAAGGCTGGCTCATCGGCAAAATGCAGCACCTGGTTGATGATGGCCGCGTCGAATGTTTGGTCCCGGTACGGCAGTTGATACATGTCGCCATGACGGACCCGGCAATTGGCCAATCCAGCCTGATCTATGTTCGCCCGTGCTACCGCCAGCATTTCATGGGACAGATCTATTCCTTCCACTTCCTTGTGTTCCGGTGATAAAATTTCCAACAGTCGGCCGGTGCCCGTGCCGATGTCCAAAATCTTTTTTACCGGGCCTTTGAGCACGGTTTCCCGGATCGCCTCTTCGACCTTCACCTCATCAATGTGCAGGGCGCGGATTTTGTTCCATTGGGCGGCATTGTTACGGAAATACTCGGCAGCGGCACGTTTCCTGCCCTCCTTGATTTGGCTGAGACGTTCGTTGTCGAGCATCAAGACCGGATCTTCTTTGGGCATCATGCCGACCAACTGTTGGGCCTCGTGTTTTTTATCGTCGACCGGTGCAAAACGGTAAAAAACCCAACTGCCTTCGCGCAACCTTTGCAACAATCCGGCATCGCACAAAACTTTTAAGTGCCTGGAAACCCGCGGTTGGCTCTGCCCGAGAACTTGAACCAATTCGCTGACGGTAAACTCGCCTTGAGCGCAAATGCTCAAGATCCTCAATCTGCTTGGCTCCGCCGCTGCCCGCATCATTTTGAGAAGGGTTTCCATCTCCGGTACTGTGCCTGCTTTCAATAAATATATAATCTAATAAACATATAAACATTTATTTATATATTATCCAGCTTTAAAATTTTGTTAATCATCCCTATGTATGGTTTTCGCTAAATGAAATTAATTGGAGACTCGTTGGGCTTGGTTGACGCCAGAATAATTTTTCCCGAAGGGTTTTCCAAAAGTATGTTGTATTATTGCAACATTCTGAGTGAACAGTTGTTCTATATGATTTACATCACTGGTCTTTTCATAAATCCGCTGTATAGTTCCGGTAAGTAAAGAAATAGTGGTATTTTGGCTAGAGATTCGCGTGATCAAAAATAGTGAGAATTTATTTTATTGAATTTTCGGCGCTGCTAAACAGGGCCTAAGCCTCTAAATATAGGGGTGAATTAATAGAGAAGATACTATACAAAGTATTTTGGAATGGTGTCGTGAGATCCGAACGTTTATATGCTCCGTTCCTGATTAATATAATAATTAAGGCCACAACCAAATGGTCAGATATATGGGCGCTTATAAGAGGGTAACATGGCGGTGAGTGTGAACCTAAGATCTTTTCTGCGGGTTTCGGTTGTTTTATTAGCAATGTTTGTTTTAGTGAATTGTGCGTCGACACCGGAAGACGATCCGGAAGCCATTGCTGAATATGGAAAAATCAACGATCCTGCCGAACCGACCAACCGGTGGATTTTCAGTTTCAACCAAGGTTTGGACAAGGCAATAGTCAAGCCGGTGACCGGTCTCTACCGTGCGATCTTTCCCGATTTTATCCGTCAGAGCATCCATAATTTCCTGACCAATTTGAAAACACCGATAATTCTGGCCAATGATATTTTGCAGGGAGAACCTGAGCGGGCCAGTGACACTGTCGCCAGATTCTTTATCAATTCCACGGTCGGCGTTGCCGGGTTCCGCGATCAAGCTGCAGATTGGGGGTTCGAGCGGCACACGGAAGATTTCGGTCAGACCATGGCTGTCTGGGGGGTCGGCGAAGGACCCTATATCATGTTGCCTATTCTGGGCCCATCGACTCCGCGTGACGCCATTGGGACCGTTGTCGATTGGTTCCTAGATCCCATTAACTGGTGGGTGGCGGCAGATACCGACCGGGCCTGGATCGGTTACACGCGAACGGTCATAAACGGTATCGGTACCCGCGATCAACTTTGGGACGTCCTGGAGAACCTTGAAAAATCATCAATCGATTTCTATGCCGCCGTGCGTAGCCTATACCGGCAGCGCCGCAATGACGACATATCCAACGGCGCCGGCTCCGATAAGAATGAGACCCCGGGTTTTACGGGTGATTTTGAGCTAGCGGACCCGGAGGATGCCCCCGACAAGGTTTCTGGTACGAAAAAATGAAATTTTCCAGGCTTACTTTTCTCACCTTGATTCTGGGTGTATTTATCGCTGTAGTGTCGCCCACCGCCCAGGGTGCGGCGGATGAATTCGGCGACGGCGCTCACAAATTTATCCGCTCCCTCGCCGATCAGGCAATGACGTCGCTGACCGATAAAAAGCTTAACGAGGCTGATCGGCAATCAAATTTTCGCAAGCTGCTCAGCGAGTATTTCGACGTATCGAGTTTGGGCAAATGGGTACTAGGGCGTTATTGGCGGCGGGCATCAAAAGTGGAACGGGCTGAATATCTCAACTTGTTTGAAGATTTGATTGTCGGTACCTACGCCAATCGTTTCAGGGAATACACCACCGAAATGCTATCCATCTCGAACACGACAAGCCTGGGTAATTCGGCAATCGTTCATTCCTTGATGGAGCGAAAAGACGATAAGGGCCTTCGCGTTGATTGGCGGGTTAAATTTCCCGACGGCCGCTATAAAATTGTCGATATCATGATCGAAGGCGTCAGTATGGCGCAGACCCAGCGGTCCGAATTCAGCTCCGTTATCCGGCGCAACGGCGGCAAGGTCTCAGGTCTGATTTCCGCTCTACGCGGAAAGACCGAAAAACTACTCACCCAATCTAATTGATTTTATTCCCGGACTAATCTCGTGGACTAATTACGCGTGAGCGGCCGGTATTTTATGCGGTGGGGCTGATCTGCTAGTGCGCCCAGCCGGCGGTTGCGATCTTCTTCGTAATCGTCATAGTTTCCTTCAAACCAAACCACCTGGCTGTCACCTTCAAAGGCGATGATGTGGGTGGCGATCCGATCTAGGAACCAGCGGTCGTGGGACGTGATCAGAGCGCAGCCGGGGAAAGCCAACAGAGCATCTTCCAGGGCCCGCAGCGTATCGACATCCAGATCGTTGGTCGGCTCATCCAGCATGACCACGTTGGCGCCGGATTTCATAACTTTGGCGAGATGCACCCGGTTGCGTTCGCCGCCGGACAACTGACCGACTTTTTTCTGCTGGTCAGGGCCGCGGAAATTAAATTGCGACACGTAGGCGCGGCTTTGCATGGTGCGGTGGCCCAAATCCACATCATCCAGTCCCTCCGAGATTTCTTCCCAGACACTTTTTCCAGCATCAAGTTCTTCACGGGATTGATCGACATAACCGAGCTTGACGGTATCACCGATGCGGATGGCGCCTCCATCTGGCTCTTCATCGCCGGCGATCATATTGAATAAAGTGGTTTTGCCTGCACCGTTAGGTCCAATAATGCCGACGATACCGCCCGGCGGTAGCTTGAAACTCAATTCCTCGATAAGCAACCGGTCCTCGAAGCCTTTGCGCAGATCGGTTGCTTCGATAACCAAATTACCCAGGCGAGGACCTTGCGGAATGATAATCTGGGCCGTATCGGGCGTCTTTTCAGCGGCCTCTACCTGTAGTTTTTCGAAGGCGGTAATCCGCGCTTTGTTTTTGGCCTGACGGGCGCGGGGGCTTTGTCTGATCCATTCCAATTCGTTGGCCAATGTCCGTTGACGGGCGACTTCCTGTTTTTCCGCCTGTTCCATACGTTTGCGTTTCAGTTCCAGCCAGGATGAATAGTTGCCCTCATAGGGAATGCCGTGACCTTGGTTCAGTTCCAAAATCCAACCGGCGACATTATCCAGAAAATAGCGGTCGTGGGTAATAGCAACGACGGTGCCGGGATATTCCTGGAGATGAAGCTCCAGCCAGGCAACTGATTCCGCATCCAAATGGTTGGTGGGTTCGTCCAGCAGCAGCAGATCCAGTTTCTGCAAAAGCAGCCGGCATAGCGCCACCCGGCGTTTCTCACCACCGGACAATTTGGTGACGTCGGCATCGCCCGGTGGGCAGCGCAGGGCATCCATGGCCATTTCCACCGTCCGTCCGATTTCCCAGCCGTTAACCGCGTCTATTTTCTCCTGTAAATCACCCTGTTCTTCCAACAGCATGTTCATTTCGTCATCATCTATGGGCTCGGCGAATTTTGCACTGACCTCGTTAAACCGGTCGATCAGATCCCTGACCTCGCCGACCCCTTCCATAACGTTGGCTTCGACATTCTTCTCCGGATCGAGTTCCGGTTCCTGGGGTAGGAAGCCGACCCGCGCGCCATCAGCAGACCAAGCTTCACCGTTGAATTCGGTTTCCAGGCCGGCCATTATTTTGAGCAAGGTAGATTTGCCGGCGCCGTTGGCGCCCAGCACACCGATCTTCGCCCCCGGAAAAAAAGACAGCGATATATTTTTAAACAGTTCCCGTCCGCCCTGAAACGTTTTGCTGAGTTGTTTCATGACGTAAATATATTGGTAGGACGCCATTCATTTCTCCGGTAAGCAGGATGTTGTTGAATATAGGGATATTTCCCAGGTAGAAGGTCTGATCTAGCGGTCGACGGCAGGGCGAAGGCGATCGACAATTTTTCCTTCGACAATATGGCTTTGCACAATTTCGTCGATGTCTGCCTTGCTGTTATAGGTGTACCAAACACCTTCCGGATAGACCACCATGACCGGGCCGGTATCGCAACGACCTAGACAACCGGCCTGGTTAATGCGGACGCCTTCGATGCCCAGCTCGCCGATTTTTTCTTTCATATAACCCTTCAGTTCATCAGAACCCCTGGAAACGCAGCAGCCGAGCGGATGGCCGGCCGGCCGTTCATTACCGCAGTTAAAAATATGGGCCTTAAAAAATTGATCATTACTCATGAAAAAATTTCCTTTGTATAAATGGGATAAAATGTGGCGGGATGATTGAAGCAAATAGTGCTACTGTCAAGTACCGAAAACGGGAATTACAAGAATGTCTGAGGCGTTTATAGCAGGCCGGTGCATTCGACAATGTCGATATTGACTTTACCTTTAATTTCCATCTTGCCCAACATGCGACCCTGGCATTCTGATTGGATTTGCAGGCAGGAATCGTGGGTCATTGTCACGCGCCGGGATTGCACGCACCAGCCATTCGAGCGGCGACATTGACCGTGTCCCCCTAGACATCAAATTGATATTTCAGGTCACCAACTATGCCCGCCACGACGGGTCCGGTATAGACACCCACCTGGACCTGCCAATCGCTGCTGATTTCCGGGGTGGCTCTGGCCATGTCCAACCCACACTTCACGATGGTCAATAGAAGTTTACAATCCGGCTGGGTCAATCCGGCGGCAGCAATGAACTCATCGTCGATGGTTCTGATTTTTTTCATCCGGTAGTCCGCCTTAATGGCTTCAAACTTGGTGAATAGTGCCTATAGGCCGTTGGCCACTTCTTCGGTGGAACGACCACTGCAGCAATTGGTGAGGCCGACGATATTGAAAAACAGCAGTCCTATGTTCTCGTATCCGCGGGGCTGCTCCTCGCCGATGGCCTTAAGCTCGCTGGTGACACCCGACGGTAAAATTACCGTCAACGATTCATCAGAGCGCTTTTTCTCCACGCTGGCGCCAAGGCGGGAGCGTAGCATCGCCGGGTTAAAAGGTTTGTGAAGATACTCTTTGGCGCTCAACTCAACACATTTGGCAATGCTTTCAATATCTTCGATGTCCGATATCATTTTGATGGGAATATGCCGGTGGTTGAGGTCGGATTTGAGCGTTCCAAATCTAGCGCAGCCGTACCTGATCGCCCATTTCCCATTCTGAAATGGCAGGATCAATGTGGGGAAAGACTATAAGCTCTTTTTTAGCTGCATTCGGCGTCAGAGTATCGACGTCGCCTTGCACGAGATCGTGGATAGAAACGGGAAGTGCTTCCTGTTCCAGCTTACCGGCTTCGATATTTGAAAAATCGAGAATATCCTTGATGATCTGCAGAAGTGAAAAAAGTGGAGTCCCAAACTTTCGACCTGAATATTTTTGGCATGATGGGCGCTGTCGAACAGCATGATGATGGGGCTGACGTTCCAATGCGCGGCGACGGTAACCAGTGAAGCACTAGGCCAGCTCACGAATCTGGTATCATCACGATGGCTTATGCTGTTTAGGCAGGCTTTTCAGGCGTTACGGATGACAAAGCGGGAAACGACCGCCGCCCCTTCCGAGGCAGACCCATGATATGCCGGTGCGCCACTTTTACTGTGGCTATTTTTTGCCATCGGGACCATCCTATATTTGCAAGCCATATTTAGGCTATATTTTTGACACATTTGGGGTGTGAGCTAACCTTATTCCGCCTAGGCTGTATAATAATGCCACGACATATAGCTCAGCGGACAAATAGAATTTAGGAGGGCCTGTGTCTAATCTATCTGTGCCAGATCAATCCGAAGCCGGGGTAACTATTCCCGGTTATGCTAACAATATTGCCTTGGTAGATGACGATCGAAATATTTTGACCTCGGTGACCATGACCCTGGAAGCCGAAGGCTACAATGTCGACTGTTATACCGATGGCGCCGACGCGCTTCGGGGGGTGACCCGAAAACCGGTGGATTTAGCGGTGCTTGATATCAAAATGCCCCGCATGGACGGTATGGAACTGCTGGGAAAAATCCGTGAGAAAAGCTCCGTGCCAATTATTTTCCTGACCTCCAAGGATGATGAAGTTGATGAAGTTCTGGGCTTGCGGATGGGCGCCGACGATTACATCAAAAAACCCTTTTCCCAACGACTCCTGATCGAGCGGATCAGGGCTTTGTTACGCCGCCGGGAATTGGATATCAGCGTTACCGAAGACGGTGCGAAAAGTGAAGAAGCCATCCGACGCGGTGATCTTCTGATGGACCCCAGCCGTCATCAATGCAGTTGGCGGGGTAACCACGTTAATCTGACAGTGACGGAATTCCTGCTTTTGAAGGCGCTCACTTTTCGCCCGGGCCACGTCAAAAACCGGGACCAGTTGATTGATGCAGCCTACGGTGAACATATATATGTCGACGACCGCACCATTGACAGCCACATCAAGAGACTGCGGAAAAAGTTCCGTGCGGTAGACAAGGAATTTGGCGAAATTGAAACCTTGTATGGTGTTGGCTATCGGTATCGCGAAGGTGCGTCAAATGCCAGGGCGTCTGACGATTAAGGTAAAGAAGCCCCACTGAAATGAAGCTATGCACAACTGGGGCTAAAATCTGGAGTGAGAATTGGTAAATGACGGTTCTTTAGGGGAGACCGCGCACCAAAGCGACAAAGGGCGGGCCGAAAAAAACCTGATGGATAAAAGGGTGTCCGGCGTTTCTCCTATCACACGACGAATCCTGGCCATCAATATGCTGGCCTTAGCTGTGCTGGTGGTTGGCCTGCTATATGTCGGACAATACCGCCAGAGCCTGATTGACAATGAAATATCATCGCTGACAACTCAGGCGGAACTGTTTGCCGCCGCCCTGGGCGAAGCCGCTGTCGGCGACAGGGAATCCGCCAACCAGTATCTGGTCCTGAACAGTGCCCGTCAGATCGTCCGCCGCTTTGCCACCACCACCGGCACCCACGCCCAACTCATCTCTCCCGATGGTAACATCATTACCGACAGCAGTTTATTGAGCGGCCCCGGCGGTGCCGTGCGCGTTGAAACCCTGGCGCCGCCGGAGGACGGCAAGGAACTGTCCAAGGATGTGCGTGACCGTTTTGACCATATGTTAAGAAATCTCTTGCGTGACGGCGATCTGGATACGGGGCCCCGGC
>PBQI01000159.1 GCA_002725625.1 Rhodospirillaceae bacterium
ATGTCTCTTGCAAGGCCGGCAGGCCATCGACATCGGTATTATGTTTGCGGGCCAGTGCCCTGAGAGAGAACAGCCGTTCCTCGACAAGATCGAGGTTGCGCGGATCCAGGTCTGTCTCGGAGCTTGCTTTTTCCAATAATGCCGTCCCCTCGGCAATCTCGGAAGCGGCCTTGTCGAGGGCGGCGCAAGTGGCGTCCAGGCGACCCGAGAACTTCGCCGACACCCGTTCAAGATGGTGAAGCGCGCTGCGTACCGCCGTCTCGGCGCCGCGTCCATGTTCCAGTTCCGTCACCGCCTGGTTCATGGCCTCGAGCAGCATTTCGCCATGCATCATCGCCGAGCGTCTGGCGGCAAGCGTCTCTTCCTCTCCCGGTTCGGGTTTGAGGGCGGCCAACTCATCGGCGGCATGGCGTAAGTATTCCTCATCATGGCGCGCCGTTTCCAGTTCCGCTTCCGCCCGGGCCCGGGCATCGGCAGCCCGGCGCCAGGCGGCAAAAGCATTTCGCGTCGCCTCGACCAGGGAGTTTAGGTCTCCGTAAGCATCGAGCAGACGGCGGTGAATGGCCGGGTTGAGCAGCCTCTGGCTTTCAAATTGGCCATGCACATCGACCAGGGCATCGCCAAGCCGTTGCAGCAAGGAGACGCTTACCGGCACGTCATTGACGAAGGCGCGGGAGCGGCCATCGGCGCCGAGCACCCGGCGCAAGAGCATGCCGTCGTCGCCGACGATGTCTTGTTCGGACAGGATTTCGCGAATCAAACTCGTTTGTGGCGCCGCGAACTCCGCCGTCACTAGAGCCTGTCGGGCGCCATGGCGGACCAGACGGGCGTCGGCGCGGCGCCCCAAAGCCAGGCCCAGGGCATCAAGCAGTATCGATTTGCCGGCGCCGGTCTCGCCGGTCAACACGCATAAACCGGAATGGAAGTTGATTTCCAGGCGGTCGATGAGGACGACGTCGCGGATGGTCAAAGTACGCAGCATCCCGCCAATCCCTTCGCCTACCAGAACTTATACCAGGATTTTTTCTCCTTGGGACGGGTCGTTTCCGCCTGGGTCGGCTGGTCGGGCTTCCCTAACTTATACCAGGGGGCCTTCTCTTTCTGGTGAACCTGCTTTTGCTCAACCATCTCGTAAGAATCGATATACCACTCGCTTCCCGGAAAATTGTGTCCCAGAACCGCCGCCGTTTTCTGGGCTTCTTCCTTAATGCCCAGCGCCAAATAGGCTTCGGTCAGCCGGTGTAGGGCTTCGGGCGCGTGAATGGTGGTCTGGTATTTATCGATCACCGTTTTGAAGCGGTTGATGGCGGCCAGATAGTGTTTCTGCTTGAGGTAATAACGTCCGATTTCCATTTCCTTTCCGGCCAGGTTGCCGTTGGTCAGGTCGAGCTTGATTTTAGCGTCACGGGCATACTTGCTTTTGGGATAACGGGCGATGATTTCCTTAAAGGTCTTGAGAGCCAACTCGGTCATTTTCTGGTCACGTGTCACAACCGATATCTGTTCGTAATAGCTCAAGGCTTTCAGATAATGAGCATAAGGGACATCGCGATTGGATGGATGCAACTGGATAAAACGATCAAGGGCAAAGATGGCTTCGTCATAATTGTTGTCCAGGTAGAGGCTATAGGCGGCCATCAATTGCGCTTTCGTTGCCCAGATCGAATAAGGATGCTGACGCTCCACCTCATCGAACATGAGGGCGGCGTCGTTATAAAAACTTTGATCAAGAGTATCCATTGCCTCGTTGTACAGTTGGTCCACCGGGCGTTCGACGTAGCTCAGCTCGCTTTCTTCCATGCAAGCGACAAGAAGAAAAGACGTCAACAGCATAACCAGCCGCTTCAACGACGGAGTGCGTGCACTCGGAGAGGAAAACGGAAAACGTTCCAGCATCACGGCCCGATTATATCATAGTGGCGGCGGGCCAATGCAACTTCTACAAAAACAGCAACGCCCGGCAAAAAGCCGGGCGGCGGAAAAATCGACAAGGGAGAAACGGCGGCTTTAAGCGGTGGCGCCGATCGACGAGACCAAATCCCCGGCCCAGGCGACCTCCATGTCATCCGCCTCGGCCTCGTCAGCGGGAAAGAGATCGTGACGGCAGGAATCCTTATCGGCAAAGAGTTTTTGTAACAATCGGTGATTGGCGGCATGGCCGGAATAAGTGCCACTGAAATGGCCAATGATGGGTGCGCCGGCAAGATAAAGATCGCCGACGGCATCCAGGGCTTTATGGCGGACGAACTCGTCATTGTACCGCAGGCCGTCTTCGTTGAGAACTCTGCCGCCACTGATCACGACGGCATTGTCAAGGGAACCGCCCAGGGCCATTCCGGAAGCTTGCAGTTGCTCGACCTCGTGCAGCAAACCGAAAGTGCGGGCCCGGGCCAGCTCTTTTTTGAAGGCCCCGTTGCCTAGGCCGATGGAGATGGATTGGCGGGAAATGACGGGGCTGTCGAACTCAATTTCGAAAGCGAGAGAAAACCCATTGCCGGGGATCAGCGAAGCAACACTCCCGCCGTCCATGACCTTAACCGGTTTCTTGATGCGGATAACACGGCGTGGGGCGTCCTGTTCGACGATACCCGCGCATTCAAGAAGGAACATGAAAGGCCAGGAACTGCCGTCCATGATGGGAATTTCAGGACCATTGACTTCGATCGTGGCGTTATCGATACGGCATCCCGCCAGTGCCGCCATCAGGTGCTCGACCGTGCCGATCGTCACTCCGTCATCGTTGCCAAGGGTGGTGCACATGTTGGTATCGACCACCCGCTCCCAGGTTGCCGGTATGTAAGCGCCGCCACCGGCTATATCGGTGCGCTTGAAAACAATGCCGCTGTCAGGCTCGCCCGGCCCAAGCACCATCGAAACCTTATTGCCTGAATGAAGGGCGATTCCGGCACAGTTTATGGAACTTTTCAGAGTCTTTTGTTGGACGGCATTGATTGAGTTGACCCTTTTGGCCGACTTATGGTTGCCTATTGAACCCCCCATTTTCCCCTTCTTGCTCTTCAAGAATAAAAATACAAATACCTAAAACCGTTTCTTTTATAGGCTGTTAATGGGTAAACCTTTCCCATGTATTAAAAAGAATGCTTCAAGGCTCTTGTCTATCAACATGCCTTGAAGCATTCAAATCACTCTTTGTTACTAATTGTTACGTATTTCCAACCTCTTACTGTCAATTCGCCTGGCGGCGCAAAAAAGTTGGAATCTCCAGCAGGTCTTCCTCGACCGGGCAGGCGGCGAGCCGGTCCTGGAGATCGAGGCCGCCAAGCTTAGCCTGGTCCGCCTCTTGAGCCGGTTTTGTCGCCATGTCTCGTTTTGCCGCCACCACGGAAGGGCCGTACTCCGGTTTTGCGATTTTGACGGCTTTCTTGGCTTTAGCGGCCATACCCGTACCGGTCACCCTTTCAAACAAGCTCGGCCTCTTTTTGTCGATTGGTTTCGAATCCGCCCTGTTTTCCCGTTCCTTGGCGCCGTTCATCATGGCGGCGGCGGCGAAGGGATCGGCTTCCCTCGCCCTCCCTTCCACCGCCGGTTGAGCCGGCGAAGGAGGAATGAAAGATTCCGTGGTCTTGATGCCCGGGGTGGCGGGCGGGGCCGCGCCAAGAGGCGTGGAGGGCGGGGCTTCTTCCCTATCTTTACCTTTGGGGATCTCGGCGGCGGGCAGTTCCTCCCCGCTGGCCTCGTCGGCGGCGTCGGCATTATCTTCGCTACCAACAGGGTTCGGGTTTTCCGATACGAGGACAATGGCATCGCCGGCGGCTGTTGGGACGGAATGCTCCTTCCCGTCCTGTCCCACGCTCTCCTCGGTGATGGTCATGTCTTCCGATGACCCGGCCTGAGCAGCCAAATTAATCATGGTGGTGGATGGGAGGATACCGGTTTTGCAATCGATTCCCGTGGCCACTACCGAGATGCGGAGCTTGCCATCCATGCTTTGATCGAAAGTTGAACCGAAGATGATGTAGGCCTCATCATCCACTTCATCGCGGATTCGGTTGGCCGCTTCGTCAACTTCGAAAAGAGTCATATCACCGCCGCCGGTTATATTAATGAGCAATCCCTTTGCCCCTTGCATGGAGGCATCATCAAGAAGGGGGTTGGAAATGGCCGCTTCGGCGGCGTCAAGGGCCCGTCTTTCGCCTTCGGCCTCGCCAGTGCCCATCATCGCCTTGCCCATCTCGCTCATCACCGAGCGGATGTCGGCGAAGTCGAGATTGATCAGGCCCGGCATCACCATCAGATCAGTGACCCCGCGGACACCCGAATAGAGGACGTCGTCGGCCATGGAGAAAGCTTCGGCGAAGGTCGTCTTCTCATTGGCGACGCAAAATAGATTCTGATTGGGGATGACAATCAGGGTATCGACGAACTGCTCGAGTTCCTCGATTCCGGCAACGGCCAGGTGCATGCGGCGGGCGCCCTCGAACTCGAACGGCTTGGTCACCACGCCGACCGTGAGAATCCCCTCTTCGCGGGCGACCCTGGCGATCACCGGGGCGGCGCCGGTACCGGTGCCGCCGCCCATGCCGGCGGTGATGAATACCATATGAGAGCCTTTTAGGGCTTCGACGATTTCCTCCAGTGTCTCCTCGGCGGCGGCGCGGCCTATGTCGGGACGGGAACCGGCGCCCAAGCCATGGGTGATCGAAACGCCCATTTGGATGCGGCGTTCGGAGCGCGAACTCTCCAGAACCTGGGCGTCGGTGTTGGCGACCATGAAATCAACGCCTTCCAACTCCGAGGCGATCATGTTGTTGACCGCGTTGCAGCCGGCGCCGCCGACGCCGACGACGGTGATTCTCGGTTTCAGTTCGGGTGTTTCGTTATTACTCGGAATGCTAATATTAATACTCATGTCGTCCTCCAGTCATAATCCAAATCATGTTTTTCCGCATCGAGTAAGGTGGCGCCCGCTACCGCCAAGAATTGGCATCGCTTGTATGCGGCGGTGATGGAACGGTGGGGACGTAAATGGGCGGCGCCTGTGGTCGAAAATTCTTCATCTTTATTTTTCCCCCATCTTAAAAATGCTCTCGAAACCAATGGCCGAAGCGGCCCAAACGGCTGCTCACTTTCTCGGCGGCGCAGTAGGCGCCGGCAAGGTCGTCCGTCTTGTTGTTAACAGCGTGGTTTAAGAGTCCGGCGCAAGTGGCGAATGCGGGACCACCGACGGCATCAGCGAGTCCCTCGATGGGCCGGGGCTGGCCCAGGCGCACCTGCTTGTCCAAAATCGTTGTGGCCAGTTCGTGGACGCCGGGCAACTGGCTGGTGCCGCCAGTCAGCACCACCCGGCAGCCGGCGGCCTTGTCAAAACCGGCGCCACCAAGGTGGGCGCGAACCATTTCAAAAGTCTCCTCCAGCCGCGGGCGTACAATGCCGACCAGCATCGAGCGTGGCACCTGGCTGGTTTCCGCCGGGTCCTCTTCACCGATCAGAGGGACTTTTAGGATTTCGCGGTCATCCGAAGGCGATGGGATGACACTGCCGTAAAGGGTCTTCATGCGCTCGGCGTAGGCAAGCGGCGTTGATAAGCCCCTGGCAATGTCGTTGGTGACGTGGACGCCGCCAACGGGAATAGAACCGGCATGCACAAGTTCGCCGTCAAAGAACACGGCGATGGAGGTAGTGCCGCCACCCATGTCGATACAAGTAACGCCGAGTCTGGTTTCGTCTTCGGCCAAACAGGCCAAGGCCGAGGCGTATGGCGTGACCACTTTGTCGACGATGTCCAAATGACAGCGTGAAATACAGCTCTCCAGGTTGCGCACGGCACCTTTGCCGACGCTGATGGCGTGCAGGTAGACACCCAAACGTTCGCCGAAGAGGCCGCGCGGATCGTGCACTCCACTGCGGCCGTCAAGGCTGTAGCCAACCGGAAGGACATGGATAAGATCGTGGTTCTCCGGCTGCCCATCCTCTATCGCGGAGGGATCGAGAATGCGCCTGATGTCGGCATCGTCGATTTGGTGTCCAGCAATGGAAATTTCATAAGCGATGAGTCTGGACTTCATGTCGCCACCGGAAAAATTGACCACGATTCGGCGAATATTTTCTCCGGCCATCTGTTCGGCGGCCTCGACCGTCGCCCGAATGGAAGCCTCGGCGGCATCCATATCGACAATGGCGCCCGATCGAATACCCTTGGATACCTGATGACCGATGCCGACGATCTTCAGGCCCTTTTCCTGAACAGGCCGGGCGATGAAACAACAGAGCTTGGTCGAGCCCAGATCAAGGGCCGCGATCAGCCCTCTTCGTCCCTTGTTTTGTACCGTGGCGGTTCTCATTTCATTCAACTTTCTTGCTTACCGATTGCTATGTTTCCTTGCCGGGGAATGTTTCTGTTTTCTTGGGCTTCGGGGACTGGCGAACGATCAGGCGGTCGGGCAGCCTCAGATCAAGGACCTGGACATTGCGCCCGAACACTCGGTGCTTGCGTTCGTATTCGGCGAGGCGGGACCAAGCTTTGGCGGGATCGGTTTCCGGCAGGCAGACATCGATGCCGCCCTTGAGCCTGACATTCCACCGCCGTCCGCCGACCCGCACCGCCGTTTGCACCAGGACCATCAGTTCGGGCTGAGTCTTGAGCGTTTCCAGCAGCTCGGCGGCATGGGCGGGCGCGTCATCTCCAACGACCAAAAGCAAATCCGAAAAACGCCCCAGGTCTTTATCAATGATTACCGCGCCTTGTTTGTCGATGAGGGAAAATTTGCTCTGGTTCTGCCAAAGTGCCAGGGGTCGACGTTCTCTCACGCGCAGAAAAATAGTGTCGGGCAACATGCGCTCGATAGTGGTCGAACTAATCCACGGCAACTGCTCGACACGGCGCTTGGCGGCATTGAGGTCGAAGGCGAGGATCGGGGCACCGCGCGCCAAGCGAAGCGTCGCCAAGAGTTCTTCCCGTGACGTCTCACCCCTGCCGACAACGAGGATTTCCCGGACTGTAAGTCCCAAGTCTCTCGACAAGGCGATAATCTTCCAGCGCATCTGATCGGCCTTGCTCTCAATCCAATGGCTTTCCCACAACCACCATCCGCCGGCGGCGCCAGCGACCAACATCGCCGCCACCAGGGCGGTGACCATATGGCGGCTTCGCCACAAGGGAACGACCCGTCGACGAGGCCGGCCGCGCTGGGCGGCGGTTTTGTTTTCCTCTTTGCTCATGGATCGCATTCGGCGTTCTCCACCATCCAGATGACCAATTCGTCGAATGACTTGCCGGCATGGGCCGCTTGTTCGGGGACCAGGGACATAGGGGTCATGCCGGGCTGGGTGTTAAGTTCAAGGATGAACAACTTATCGCCGTCGTAACGGAAGTCGGCTCTTGAGACGCCCCGGCAGCCAAGGCTCCGATGCGCCAGGACAGCTAACTTGAGCGCCTCGCCATAGACCGCCGACGGCACCGGCGCCGGGATCAAATGGGTGGAAGCGCCTTCATCATATTTGGCGCTGTAATCATAGAAACCGGCGCTTGTGGTGATCTCGGTCACTGCCAGCGCCTGGTCGCCCATCACGGCCACCGTTAGTTCCCGGCCGGGGATATAGCGTTCGACCAAAACCCGATCGCCGAATGGCCAGTTGGCGGCCAAGGAATGTTTGCCATCGTCCTCGAAAATGATGTGAACGCCGACACTGGAACCCTCGTTTAAGGGCTTGATCACGTAAGGAGGGGCCATGGCTTCGGCGGCAATCACTTCATCGCTGCCGACCACCTTGCCTTCGGGGACGGGAATGTCGGCGGCGGCAAACAGGCGCTTGGCCATGGGTTTGTTCATGGCCAGGGCCGAAGCCAACAGCCCGGAATGGGTATAAGGGATGTCAAGGATGTCGAGGAGACCCTGCACGCATCCGTCCTCTCCAAAACGCCCGTGCAAAGCATTGAAGACAACATCGGGCCGTGGGAAAAGTCGGGTCAAGAGCACGCCCAGGTCGCGCTGAACGTCGATGGTGGTTACCCGATAGCCAGATGTTTTCAAGCTGTTGGAGACGGCGGCGCCGCTGATCAACGACACCTCGCGCTCGGACGACCAGCCACCCATAAGAACGGCGACGTGTTTACTCATGACTTCCCCTCCCCGGCGGCAACGCCGATGCGGTGGATTTCCCATTCCAAGTCGACTCCTGTTGCCGCCGCCACCCGTTGCCTGACTTCCTCGCCCAGACCTTCGAGATCGGCCGCCGTCGCGTTGTAGGTGTTGATGAGGAAATTGCAGTGTTTTTCCGAGACCACGGCGTCGCCGCGGCGCAATCCCCGGCACCCGGCCTCGTCGATCAGCTGCCAGGCCTTTTTCCCGCCCGGCGGATTGGTAAAGGTGCTGCCCCCCGTGGACGCTCTTTGCGGCTGGTTCATCCGCCGGGCGTTTCGGATCTCCGTTAACCGCCGGGAGATGTCGGCGATCTCGCCGGGA
>PBQI01000160.1 GCA_002725625.1 Rhodospirillaceae bacterium
CGACCACGAGCGGGCGGCGCGGGCGCGTGCTTTGCTAGACGCGCAACGGGAGGAAGAGGAAAGCCGGTTGAAACCGGAGCCGGACCCTGAACAAGAACAAGAATTGGCCGAGGAAACAGCTGCCCGTGAAGCGGTGGCAGAAGCTGAAAAACTGGACAGTGAACAGCGTAAACGTGAAGAAAAGGGCCGAGCCGCTGCCAAGGCTGGCATGGCGAAACTCGAAGCTATCGAAGCCGAAGAGGCGGCTGAGGCCAAATCCGGTGGCAAGCGTGGTAAGCCGGCGCCCAAACGCCCTTCTCCGACAGTACGGCGTGGAGATTCACGGCGGCGATCGGGAAAATTGACCATTGCTGAAGCACTTGACGATTCCGAACGACAGCGTTCTCTGGCATCGGTAAAACGTCAGAGAGCGCGCAAAAAGCGCCGCGAAGGCCCCATCGAGCACGTAAAAATCGTCAGAGAGGTTACCATTCCTGAATCCATTTCGGTGCAGGAACTGGCCAACCGCATGGCCGAACGGGGCGACGAAGTCATCAAGGCGTTGTTGAAAATGGACGTTATGGCAACGATGAATGATGCCATTGATGCCGATACGGCGGAGCTTATTGTTGCCGATTTTGGCCATACCTTTAACCGCGTCAGCGAAGCGGATGTTGAAATTGGACTTGGCGGCACTGCTGACAAACATGAAAATTTGATTTCCCGGCCGCCGGTGGTCACCGTCATGGGGCATGTTGATCACGGTAAAACATCCCTGTTGGACGCCATCCGCAAGGCCGATGTGGCATCCGGTGAGGCGGGTGGAATCACCCAGCATATCGGCGCCTACCAGGTTACCGTTTCCGAAGGGCAGAAAATTACCTTTATCGATACCCCCGGTCACGAAGCTTTTACGGCCATGCGGGCGCGCGGCGCAAAATCGACCGATATCGTCGTTTTGGTGGTGGCCGCCGATGATGGCATCATGCCGCAGACCATCGAAGCCATCGATCACGCCAAAGCTGCCGAAGTGCCGATTATTGTCGCTATCAACAAAATGGACCACCCGGACGCCACCCCCACCCGGGTCCGCACCCAATTGCTGGAACACGAAATTGTGCTGGAAGCCATGGGCGGCGATGTTCTTGACGTTGAAGTATCTGCAATCGAAGGCACCAATCTCGACAAGTTGGAAGAAAGCATCCTATTGCAGGCAGAAATTCTTGACCTCAAAGCCAACCCCGAACGGTTGGCGGAGGGTGTAGTCGTCGAATCCAAAGTTGAACAAGGCCGTGGTCCGCTGGCGACCGTCCTGGTGCAGAACGGCACCTTGAAGAAAGGCGATATTTTTGTTGCTGGTTCCGAATCCGGACGAGTAAGGGTTCTGGTCAACGATCAAGGCGAACAAGTGGACAAAGCCGGCCCAGCGGTTCCGGTTGAGGTCGTCGGTTTTGCCGGCGCACCATCGGCGGGCGACGACTTTGTCGTTGTCCAGACCGAAGCCCGAGCCCGCGAAGTTGCCGAATTCCGGAAAAACAGGGACCGCTCCAAGAAATCCACCATAGCGCCGCCCGGATCGCTTGAAGATATGTTTGGGGCTATTCAGGCCGGTGAAGCCAAGGAATTGCCGATCGTTTTAAAAACCGATGTACGGGGGTCCGTTGAAGCCATCACTGGCATGTTTGAAAAACTACCCCAGGATGAGGTCAAGGTCCAGGTGCTGCACTCAGGTGTCGGCGGTATCAACGAATCAGATATTACCCTGGCGGGTGCATCCAGTGCCGCGGTAATCGGCTTCAATGTGCGCGCCACTAAACAGGCGCGGGATCAGGCAGATGCCAGCGGTGTCGATATCCTCTATTATTCGGTTATATATGATGTTGTCGACGACATTAAGAAAATGTTGGTCGGCCTGATGGCGCCGGTGCTACGGGAAAATTACTTGGGTAACGCCGAGGTCCGTGAAGTTTTCAGTGTATCCAAGATCGGCAAGGTCGCCGGCTGTTACATTTCCGAAGGTGTCGTCCGCCGAGGCGCCAAGGTGCGGCTGCTGCGCGATGATGTGGTTATTCATGAAGGTGATCTGTCGACGCTGAAACGCTTTAAGGATGATGTCCGCGAGGTGAAAGAATCCTACGAATGCGGCATGTCATTTGAAAGCTACAATGACATCAAGATTGGCGATGTTATTGAATGTTTCGAAGTCCAGGAGATCGCGCCTGAAATTTAGCGGCGGCGCGTCTCGCCAAACTAATTGGTAAGAAGAAATGGGAAAAAGGGCAAACCAAGCGCCCAGCCAGAGGCAATTGCGCGTTGGCGAGGAATTGCGTCATACAATTGCGCAGGTAATCGAACGCGGTGCATTGCGTGATCCTGACCTGGCCGACGTCCCCATCACAATTACCGAGGTCAGAATCGGTCCCGATTTGCGCAATGCGACGGTTTTCGTGGCGCCCCTGGGCGGCAGCATTACTGTCGCCGAGAATCAGGCCGCCGCGGGCGTCGAAACGGAAGCCATAGTAGCCGCCCTGCAGCGCGCCGCTTCTTTCCTGCGCCGTTCAATCGCTAAATCAGTGCATCTCAAATATGCGCCCAATCTGACCTTTGAAGCCGACACATCCTTTGACTATGCCGACAATATTGATCGTCTTCTAGGGAGCGTTGGGCCAAGGGAAGAGCAGTAAAATGGGGCGTAGAAGAAAGGGCGATCCGGTTCACGGATGGCTGGTTATCGATAAACCTGCTGGCGTTACTTCGGCCAACATCGTCAACCAGGCGCGGAAGATTCTTAATGCCGCCAAGGTCGGCCATAGCGGCACCCTGGATCCTATGGCGACCGGCATCCTGCCGCTAGCTTTTGGAGAGGCGACCAAAACCGTCTCTTATATGATGGATGGGCTGAAGGAGTACCGCTTTACCGTCAAATGGGGTGAGGCCCGCGATACCGATGACGCCGAAGGGGCCGTGACGCAGACCAGCAATCATCGCCCAGACAAGAACGATATCGAAGCGGCATTGGGAAAATTTACCGGTGAAATCCAGCAGGTGCCACCGATTTATTCCGCAATCAAGGTGGATGGTGAACGGGCCTATAAACTGGCCCGGGGCGACAAACCGGTGGAAATGCAGCCCCGGAAAATTCTGGTGGAGAGATTTAACTTGGTCGATCAGCCCGATCTGGATCATGCGGTGCTGGACGTCAGGTCGGGTAAAGGCGCCTATATGCGGGGCTTAGCAAGGGATCTGGCGGTGCATCTCGGCACGGTCGGGCATATTTCGGCGCTGCGACGGACTCGACTCGGACCCTTTGGAGAAAATGATGCAATTTCGCTGGATAAATTGGACCAACTAAGGCATAGTGCCGCCGCTGCAGACATATTGCGGCCGGTTGAGACCGCGCTGGACGACATCCCGGCGCTGGCCGTGACTGAGGACGAAGCCCGTCACCTGAGGTGTGGACAGTCAGTTTCCGCACTAAGAGTGGCCAAGCGCCCCCCCCTCAATGATATAAGCCAAGGCGCAGTAATTTGTGCCATGGAAGAGGGAAAATTGGTTGCGCTGGCCCGTTTCGAGGGTGGCGAGATACGTCCGTTTCGTGTGTTAAACCTTTAAACAAATGGAGTGAACGATGTCGATTACTGCAGAGCGGAAGCAAGAGCTTATTACTGAATACGCCACTAATGATGGCAATACCGGTTCTCCGGAAGTGCAGATTGCAATCTTGACGGAACGCATTAACAACCTTACAGATCATTTAAAGACCCACAAAAAAGATCATCATTCTAGACGTGGATTGCTGATGATGGTGGGTCAACGCCGGCGGTTGTTGGATTATCTCAATGCGAAAAAGGTTTCGCGCTATGAAGATTTGATCAAACGCCTGGGCTTGCGTCGCTAAATTTGACGAAGAACGGACAGCGAAAATCACATGAAGAAACACTGAGACTGATCTCTCCCTCTCTAACTATCTCCGTGAGGGCGGGGCACGTTTCGGGTTCGCTGTTGAATCTTTAGGACGCAGACGGCAGCCGGTTGAATTCAGCTTGGCTGGTCAGGGCGGCGTCAAATAAATCAGGCCCCAATTTTAGGCGCTCCCTGCTTTAACCGGCGGCGCGCGTAGGTAGATGGAGATATATTTCCGTATGTTGGAAGGAAGATAAAATGTTTAATGAATTTAAAAAAGAAATCGATCTAGGAGGCCGTAAGCTTACCCTGGAAACAGGTAAGATCGCCCGGCAGGCCGATGGTGCAGTTCTCGTCACCTATGGCGAAACCAAAGTACTGTGTACAGCTGTCAGCGCCAAACAGGCCCGCACTGATATCGATTTTTTCCCCCTCACAGTGAATTATCAAGAGAAGACCTTTGCCGCCGGTAAAATTCCGGGCGGCTTTTTCAAACGGGAAGCACGGCCTTCGGAAAAAGAGACTTTGACGTCGCGTCTGATTGACCGGCCCATCCGGCCCTTGTTTCACCATAATTTCAAAAACGAAACCCAGGTGATCTGTACTGTCCTAGCCCACGATCTGGAAAATGATCCCGATATGGTCGCCATGATCGGTACTTCGGCGGCCCTGACCATATCGGGCATTCCATTTCTAGGCCCGATCGGCGGTTGCCGAGTTGGTTATATCGACGACGAATATGTTCTCAATCCAGCGGTTGACGACGTCGCCGATTCAGAACTCAACCTGGTCGTTGCCGGCACTGGCGAAGGTGTGCTGATGGTCGAATCGGAAGCCTCTGAACTTTCCGAAGAAGTTATGCTGGGCGCAGTCATGTTCGGCCATCAGGCTAATCAGCAGATCATTAACACCGTTGTTGATCTGGCCCAGACCTGTGCCAAAGAGCCTTGGGATATCCCCGAAACGCCGGCCAAGGTTGGCGAAGTCGCGGAACGGGTAACGGAACTGGTCGAAGCCGATCTCCGGGCCGCCTATGGCGAAGCTGAAAAAGCGACCCGGCAGGATAAAATCGCTGCCGTTAAATCCAAAGTTCTGGAAGCCTTCGGTGAAGACGAAGAGGCCACCGATATTATGGTGGGTGGTGCTTTTAAGAGTGTGGAAAAGGACATTGTCCGGCGCGACATTCTTAAAACCGGACAGCGCATTGACGGCCGCGACACCAAAACCGTACGGCCCATTGTGGCCGAGGTGGGAACGCTTCCCCGGGCCCACGGCAGCGCGCTGTTCACCCGTGGCGAAACCCAGGCTTTGGTTGTCGCGACGCTCGGCACCGGCCAGGATGAGCAAATCATCGACGGGCTTGACGGCGATTATCGCGAACACTTCTTGCTGCACTACAATTTTCCGCCCTACTCGGTGGGCGAGGCCGGCCGCATGTTCGGACCGGGACGCCGCGAAATCGGCCACGGCAAATTGGCTTGGCGGGCGATCCGTCCAACCATGCCCGACAAGGAAGACTTTCCCTATACTATCCGCGTCGTCTCCGAAGTGACCGAATCAAACGGTTCTTCCTCGATGGCCACGGTATGCGGAACATCCTTGTCGATGATGGATGCCGGCGTGCCATTAAAAAGTCCGGTAGCTGGTATCGCCATGGGTTTGATCAAGGAAGATGACGGTGTCGCCGTGCTTTCGGATATTTTAGGCGATGAGGATCATCTCGGCGATATGGACTTCAAGGTTGCCGGTACCGATAAAGGCGTAACGGCGCTGCAGATGGATATTAAGATTACCTCCATCACCGAGGACATCATGAAAATCGCCCTTGCACAAGCACGGGAAGGCCGCCTCCACATACTGGGTGAAATGGCCAATGCCCTGGATACGGCCCGCGATGATGTCAGCGAGAACGCCCCCAGAATCACCGTCATCAACGTGCCGACCGACAAAATCCGGGAGATCATCGGACCGGGTGGCAAAATGATCCGGGAAATCTGCGAAGTGTCCGGCGCGAAAATTGACATCGACGATGACGGTTCCGTGAAAGTCGCCGCCGTCGACGAACAAGCCTCGGAAATCGCCATCAAAATGATCAAGGACATCACGGCGGAACCGGAGGTCGGTGTAATCTATTCTGGTAAGGTTGTAAAAACTGTCGATTTCGGCGCCTTTGTAAATTTTATGGGCGCCCGGGACGGCCTGGTGCATATCAGCGAACTGCGGCCCGAGCGGGTTGAGAAAACCACCGATATTGTTGATGTCGGCGACGAGGTGAAGGTCAAACTGATCGGCATCGACAACCGCGGCAAAGTTAAATTGTCCATGCGGGCCGTCGATCAGTCGACCGGCGAAGATATTTCGAGCTAAGCCCGGAACTCGTCGATGAAACTTGCCATCGGCGATGGATAGAAAAATGGCCCGTTGGAAGAAAAATGCATTTTTTTCATCCAGCGGGTATTTTTTATCTTTTTGCTACATATATTGAATAGAAGAATGTCAGTTCAGTGGGCGGGAACCGGCTCCGGTAACACGCGGAACAGAATCCGGGTTTCTGGCTGTTATCGGCGACTTACTGTACGGTGACCCTATAGACGTCTAAAAAAGTAACTCGAGATTTGGAGTGGAGTTAAATTATGAATCAACAGAACGCGGCCGCAGACGTAAAAAACGCGTTCGATTCCCCGGTCGTTCGTAAGGACAGTTACACCTACGAGGACCTTATTGCCTGTGGGGATGGTAAATTGTTTGGACCGGGCAACGCTCTATTGCCGGCGCCGCCAATGCTGATGTTCGACCGCATTACCCAGATCAATGATCATGGGGGCTCTTACGGCAAAGGTGAGCTCACGGCCGAATTCGATGTAACGCCGGATCTTTGGTTTTTTGAATGCCATTTCAAAGGTGATCCGGTGATGCCGGGCTGTCTCGGGCTGGATGCCTTGTGGCAGTTAACGGGATTTTACATCGGTTGGACCGGTGCCCAGGGACGGGGCCGAGCTTTCGGTGCCGGCGACGTTAAATTTACCGGGATGGTAACGCCGAAGGCTAAATTGATCACCTATCATTTGAATATTAAGCGTGTCATGAATCGTCAGGTCGCGCTTGCTTTCGCCGATGGTCAGATGGCCGTCGACGGCGAAACCGTATATGACGTCAAGGGACTCCGGGCCGGTACCATTCCTGCGGATGCATAATTGAAGTATTTAGTGCGGCGCCTAGTTGTTTAACTCTAAAGTTTTAAGAGGGTATTGTGAGAAGAGTTGTAATCACCGGAATCGGTATCGTTTCAAGCATCGGCAACAACAAGGAAGAGGTTACCGACTCCCTGCGTCTTGGGAAATCGGGCATTACGCTGTCCGAAACCTATCGCGATATGGGTTTCCGCAGCCATGTGCACGGCGAGCCGACGGTGGACATCGAAGCCAATATGGACCGCAAACTACGGCGGTTTATGGGTGATGGAGCGGCGTACAATTATATCGCGATGGCCGAAGCCATTACGGATGCCGGGCTCAATGATGACGAGGTTTCCGATGTGCGCACGGGGCTGATAATGGGATCAGGCGGACCGTCTGTCCGTAACGTTATCCAATCAGCCGATGCCGCCCGGGAAAGAGGCCCCAAAAAGGTCGGTCCCTTTATGGTGCCCCGCACCATGTCGAGCACCAATTCGGCGACCCTGGCAACGCCATTTAAAATCAAGGGTGTGAATTATTCCATAAGTTCAGCTTGTTCGACCAGCGCCCACTGCATTGGTAACGCCACCGAATTGATCCAGTGGGGCAAACAGGATATCGTCTTCGCCGGCGGCGGCGAAGAACTGGATTGGGGGTTGTCTGTTCTGTTTGACGCCATGCCGGCGCTATCATCGAAATATAATGAGACCCCGGAAAAGGCATCCCGGGCTTTCGACGCCAACCGGGATGGCTTTGTCATCGCTGGCGGCGGTGGTGTCGTCGTCGTCGAAGAATATGAGCGGGCCAAGGCGCGGGGCGCAAAAATTTATGCTGAAGTTTCTGGCTACGGCGCCACGTCCGATGGTTATGATATGGTCCAGCCTTCCGGCGAAGGCGCTGTTCGCTGCATGCAGATGGCGATGGATACGGTCGGCCCTCCGGTCGATTATATCAACACCCACGGCACCTCGACGCCGGTTGGCGACGTCAAGGAACTGGCGGCTATCCGCGAGGCCTTCAAAGACTGCAAGCAGAGACCCTATTTTAATTCCACCAAATCATTGACCGGCCATTCCCTGGGCGCTGCCGGCGTACAGGAATCGATCTACAGCCTGCTGATGATGGATAATAATTTTATCTGCGCCTCCGCTAATGTGGAGGAATTAGAACCCGAGGTGGGTGATATGCCGATTGTGCTCGAGCGCCTGGATAACGCGGAGCTCAACTGTGTGCTGTCCAACAGTTTCGGGTTCGGCGGCACTAATGCCTGCCTCATCTTCACTCGCCCTGACGCCTGATTCTGGTCGCAGCGTACCATCATGGCCACATCATCACACATCATGGAGGGCAAGCGCGGCCTGATTTTAGGCGTGGCTAACGAACGCTCTATTGCCTGGGGCATCGCCAAGGCGCTGGCCGATCAGGGTGCCGAACTGGCGTTCACCTTTCAAGGCGAAGCCTTTGAAAAAAGAGTGAGGCCCTTGGCGGAAAGCGTCGGGTCGACCATCATCACGCCGTGCGATGTCGAGGATCAAGGCAGTCTGGACGCATTGTTCAGCAAAATCGACCAGGATTGGGGATCGCTTGATTTCGTCGTTCATTCCCTGGCTTATTCAGACAAAGATGAACTGACCGGAAAATTCGTCGAGACGTCGGCGGAAAATTTTACCCGTACCATGAATATTTCCTGCTTCTCCTTTACCAATATCGCCAAGATGGCCTATCCCCTAATGAAGGAGAACGGTGGCAGCCTGATTACGCTGACTTATTACGGGTCCGAGCGAGTAATGCCCAATTACAACGTAATGGGTGTAGCCAAGGCGGCCCTGGAGGCCAGTGTCCGTTATCTGGCTGCGGATCTGGGTGAAGACAATATCCGGATCAATGCGATCTCTGCCGGTCCCATGCGGACCTTGGCCGGCAGCGCTATCGGTTCGGCGCGGAAAATCTACAAAAGAAGCGAAGCCAACGCGCCCTTGCGCCGGACTGTAACCCTCGAACAGCTCGGTGGCACAGCGGTCTATCTGTTGAGCGACCTATCTGGTGGGGTTACCGGTGAAGTCCACCATGTTGACGCCGGGTACAAC
>PBQI01000161.1 GCA_002725625.1 Rhodospirillaceae bacterium
CCAGATAGCCGCCGTCAAGCTCCATTTAAACAGGAATGACATGAGCCTGCACTTTGCTGATCTCTTTTTGGCAGCGCCTTTATTTGAGTTTTTGCCAGCGTTGTTTTTAGATTCAGCCATGGGCCAAAGTATCCCTGGGCCGGGTTAGAAAAATGTTAATGAGAACCGGAAATAGGTAGAATTAGGGCATATCACAGCCAAGAATGCGGTATAGAGCTGCCGGGGCGATACGGCATCCCTTTAAATTTGTCCGCCAAACTTCCGCACAGGTCATACCGGCACTATAAAGCGACGCCTAAGAAAGATTGGCGTTGCGGAGGTCGGCGCTGGCCAGATTGGCATTGGACAAATTGGTGCTGCGCAGATTTTCATCGATCAAGACGGCCCAACGACCCTCACCCACATTGTGCCTCTAAAATTTTCTCGATATCACTGGCGTTCATTATTTGCTCCTTAATCGGCGGTCTATCTTTAAATAAATATTACTATTTCCAATAAATTTGTGATCAATAGTATTTAGATAAGCACCCTTTTCGCCCAGACAACTGTTCAATCATCTTAAATCAATCAAAGGGCATAAAATAATTTTTTCCGATTCCGCATCAAACATCTAGGTTGGCCACTTTCAGCGCATTTGCCTGAATGAAATCGCGCCTGGGCTCGACAACATCCCCCATCAAGGTCGAAAACACGTCTTCCGCGTCATCGGCGTGGCTGGCCTTCACCTGCAGAAGCGTACGAACATTGGGATCAAGCGTGGTTTCCCACAATTGTTCGGGATTCATCTCACCCAGACCTTTATACCGTTGCATGGAAACGCCTTTGCGTCCCATTTCGGTTACGGCATCAACCAGGGATACCGGGCCGGTGATGAGATATTCATCCTCGCCGGATATGAGATCACTGTGCTTCGAGTAAGTCTGCTGCAGTTCCGCCGCGAAAGAGTCGATGGCATGGGATTCCGCACTGCGGATAACGGCACCATCAATTATATGGGGGCCATCAGAGACACCGCGCAGCACGCGAATAAAGGAAAGGCCGCCGTCGGCCAAAAATTCGCCCTTCCAGCCTTCTTCAGAAGCACTTTCAAGGGCATCGACCCGGGAGGCAATATAGGCCGCCGCCTGATCAGCTTGTTCCGGGTTCGAAAGGATTGTCGGGTTAAGAGCGCCGGCGATAGCAGCCTGTTCAACAATCCTGAGAGGCACCCGGGACGCCAGGCCCGTTACCTGTTTCTTGATCTGGCGGGCTTGCTCCACCAGATCCCGTAAGTCGCGTCGGGCAATCTGGCTACCGTCAGCATGGTTCAATACGCAGCCTTCGATCCCGGTGTCGATCAGATAATCCTCCAGGGCGTGGTCGTCTTTCAAATACACCTCTGACTTGGATTGCTTGGCCCGGTAGAGCGGCGGCTGGGCGATATAGAGGTAACCGCGCTCAATCAACTCCGGCATTTGGCGGTAGAAGAAAGTCAGCAACAGCGTCCGGATGTGGCTGCCGTCGACATCGGCGTCGGTCATGATAATGATTTTGTGATAACGCGCCTTTGCGACATCGAAATCTTCCGGCCCGATGCCGGTGCCGAGGGCGGTGATCAAGGTGCCAATTTCCGCCGAGCCGAGCATTTTGTCAAAACGCGCCCGCTCCACATTGAGAATTTTGCCGCGCAGGGGCAGGATCGCTTGATTGGACCGATCGCGACCCTGCTTGGCCGACCCACCCGCCGAATCACCCTCAACGATAAAAAGTTCGCTGGCCGCCGGATCCTTCGATTGGCAATCGGCTAGTTTTCCAGGCAGAGAGGATATATCGAGCGCCCCTTTCCGCCGGGTCAGTTCGCGCGCCTTACGGGCGGCTTCCCGGGCGGCGGCAGCTTCAAATATCTTGCCAATTACCCGTTTGGCGTCGGCGGGATGTTCCTCAAACCATTGATTGAGCCGGTCACCCAGGATGCTTTCCACCACCGGACGGACTTCCGATGAAACCAGTTTTTCCTTGGTTTGCGACGAGAATTTAGGGTCCGGCACTTTGACGGAAAGAACGCAGGTTATGCCTTCCCGTGCGTCATCGCCGGAAATGCTGATCTTGGCTTTTTTGGCCAGCCCTTCCTTATCGGCATAGGTATTGATGGTACGCGTTAAGGCCCCGCGGAAACCCGCCATGTGGGTACCACCATCCTTCTGCGGAATATTATTGGTGAAGCACAGCGTCGTTTCATGATAACTGTCGTTCCACTGCAGCGCCGCCTCTACCGTAATACCATCTTTTTCACCGATCACAGCGATGGTGGGATTGAGCGCCGTTTTGGACCGGTCGAGATAGCCGACAAAAGCCTCCAATCCGCCCTCATAATGAAGCTCAACAATCTTGGGATCGACGTGCCGCGCATCGGTAATGGTGAGTGCAACACCCGAATTCAAGAATGCCAGTTCTCGAAGCCGGTGCTCCAGGGTGGAAAAATTGTATTCAGTGTTGGTAAACACATCCGGCGATGCCACAAAGGTCACCTGGGTGCCAGATTTGTTGCCGGTTTCACCGACGACTTCCAAGGACTGGTCGACTTCACCGTCCTTAAACGTCGTGACGTGTTCTTTGCCTTCGCGCCAGATTCGCAGTTCGAGCGTCGTCGACAAAGCGTTAACCACGGAAACGCCGACACCGTGCAATCCTCCTGAAACCTTGTAGGAATTTTGGTCGAATTTACCGCCGGCATGAAGCTGAGTCATGATAACTTCGGCCGCGGATACACCTTCTTCCTCATGGATATCGACCGGAATGCCGCGCCCGTTATCGGATACGCTCACCGAGCCATCGCCGTTGAGAATCACCTCGACTTTATCGCAAAATCCGGCCAGCGCCTCGTCTATGGCGTTGTCCACGACTTCGTAAATCATATGATGAAGACCCGAACCGTCGTCGGTATCGCCGATATACATCCCAGGCCGCTTGCGAACAGCGTCAAGACCACGCAGAACTTTGATCGATTGGGCGTCGTAGGCGGCGCCGTTACCGTTCTCCTCGGCCATATCGGTCGTTTCGGTTACGTCAGTTTCGTTCTCGTCGTTCATGTCAGTCCATTTCTTACTTTAGTGTCAGACCGCCTCAACGGCGCCATCGGCGACGCGGAAACGCTGGGCACCGCTACCAAGCGGCGCAAAAAAATTTTCATCGGTTCCCGTCATCCAGGCCTGAGCGCCGAGAAGCGCGATAATCTCAAACAATGACTGCCGTTTGGTTTCATCAAGATGCGCGGCAATTTCGTCCAGCAGCAACAGCGGTGCATGGCCCCGCTCTTCGGTTTGCAACCGGGCCGCGGCCAGCACAATGCCGATCAATAAGGCTTTTTGTTCGCCTGTAGAACACAGGGCTGCCTCCATCCCGGTGCCGCTGTGGTACACCGTCAGATCGCTTTTGTGGGGCCCGAAGGACGAAGCGCCGGATTCGATATCCTGTGACCGCGACTCGCTTAGGCTTTGCCGCAATCGATCTTCCACCGCCAATGCCGGATCGCTTTCGAGCCAGTTTTCCAGAGCACCGGACATGGCAATGTTGGCGCCAGGAAAAACGCCATAACCCCGGTGAATGACGGCCCGCAGGCGGTTTACGGCAGCCTGCCGCCGGGCGGCGATAGCAATACCATGCTGGGCCATTGAATCTTCGATGGAATCCAGCCAAGCTGGATCGTTCTTGCCTTCGCGCAGCAACTTGTTGCGGCTGCGCATGCTGTGCTCGTAAGCGGCAACCGGTCCAGCATGTTCCGGATCAAGTCCGCAAATCAGCTGATCGACAAAACGCCGTCGGCCCGACGCCCCTTCTAGAAATAACCGGTCCATTTGCGGCGTCAACCATTGGGCGCTGGTATAGCGCCCGAGTTCAGCCTGGCTTTTCTTCACCGATCCATCAATTTTGATAACTCGTTTGTTGCCGCCGCCTGCTTCGCAGCCAGTGCCGATTTCCAGGTTCATGTCGCCAACCGTTAGCGTGGCCGCCGCCGCCCAGCCATCGGCCGACATAGTGTCGGGGCTTTCGTCTGCTGTTTGACGACGCGCAATATCAGCGAGTTTGGCCCGCCTGAGGCCGCGCCCTGGTATCAAAAATGAAATTGCTTCTAGGATATTGGTTTTACCGGCGCCGTTGACACCGGTGAGCACCACTGGTCTTCTGTCGGTTTCAATCCGTATTTGCCGATAACATCGGAAATCCGTAAGGCTCAAACGCTTTATAGCCAGGCGATCAAATTGATCAGCGAAAGCCATCATGTTCCTGGCACCCGTTTCTGCAGCAGACTGGCGTGTAGCGGCGGCGAATGAAATACCTGGCGTCGCAACGCCGGAATCCATATTAACGGCCAATTGGTTGGCTGCAATCAGCACGGTCTCCTTATACGCGCATCGGCATGAGGACGTAGAGCGCCGACGAGTCTTCTAAATCCTGCACCAGCGTCGGCGACGCCGCATCGGCCAGCGTAAAGCGCACCGTCGATCCTTCGATCTGATGGGCAATGTCCAGCAGATAGCGGGAATTAAAGCCGATTTCCACCTCCGAACTATCATATTCGATAGGCAGTTCCTCGGTCGCCGTGTCGTTCTCCGGGCTATTGGCCGAAAGTGTCAAATTACCGTTGGTGATACTGAGCTTTACCGCCCGCGATTTTTCCGTCGAAATGGTGGACACGCGGTCCACTGCGTCGGCGAACTGCTTGGTATCGACCTCCATAACCTTATCATTGTCGACGGGAATAACCCGGTCATAATCGGGAAAGGTGCCGTCAATCAGCTTGGATGTTAGCACCGTGCCATTAAAGGAAAATCTTATTTTCGTATCGGATAGGGAGATTTCGATATCATCGTCGGATTCGTCGATTAATTTTCGTAATTCATTAACCGCTTTACGCGGCACGATAACGCCAGGCATGCCGGCGGCGCCATCGGGTAACGGCAATTCAACACTGGCCAACCGGTGACCATCGGTGGCCACGGTGCGCAGGACAACAACACCGTTGTTGTCGGCAGCATGGAGATAAATTCCGTTCAGATAGTACCGCGTTTCCTCGGTAGAAATGGCGAACTTGGTGCAGTCAATCAGTGTCCTGAGATCACTCGCGGACAAAGAAAACCAGTTGGGCAGATCACCGCCCGATAATACCGGGAAATCCTCCGTCGGCAGGCAAGTCAATTTAAATTTTGACCGTCCAGCGGAAAGCGTCATCTGGCTGTCGTCGCCGCTACAGGCCAGTTCGACCTGAGCGCCCTCGGGCAGTTTTCTGACAATATCGAACAACGTATGGGCGGGCGCCGTCGTTGCACCGGCCTCGCTTATTTCCGCCGGCACAGTTTCGACAATGTCGATATCCATATCGGTGGCGTTCAGGCTCAACTGGCCGTCGGGCGCCTCGAACTTTACGTTGGACAAAATAGGAATTGTATTGCGGCGCTCTACAACGCCTTGAATATGCGTCAGGACCTTTAAAAGCAGTCCTCTTTCTATGGTTATTTTCATGGTGATCCGTCGATCTTGGTTACCTCAATCTACAACCGAAAAAATTGTTTTTCCTGTTGCTCTTAATTACTTGAATACCCGTTTCAAGACTCCCGATAGGGGGCAATTTTTATTCGCCAGGGCGGAATTTAGGGTAACGAACCTCCCGCCGATGAAGATTTCGGTAGGAATTCCATACTCCCTGGAAAGCCCTTAGGTGAACCCCCGTAAAAGTGTTCAGCATTATAGCAGATGATGCTTAAATCCGAAGCACTTTCGGGTCCGGAGACAATTTTCAAGGTATTGATTTAAAAGCAGAAATCGGAACGGGTAAAATAAGTTTCTCCACCCTGCCACCGGGAGTCAAATCCTACCCTTCCAGCATGCGTCGCAGTAGTTCGACATCTTCGGCGAAAGTATTATCCTGGTCCCGCAATTCGTTGACTTTTTTGACGGCGTGCATCACTGTCGTGTGGTCACGGCCGCCGAATTTCCGCCCGATTTCCGGAAGTGAACGCGATGTCAACTGCTTGGCCAGATACATGGCAACCTGGCGCGGCCGGGCAACCGAACGGGCGCGCCGGGCCGAGTGCATGTCGGAAACCCGGATATTGAAATGTTTGGCGACACGTTTCTGTATTTCCTCGATGGTCACCCGCCGGTCATTGGCACGTAACAGATCGTGGAGCACTTCCTGGGTTGTTTCCAAAGTTAGTTCACGGCCGATCAGCTGAGTATGAGCAGCCACCCGGTTGAGGGCGCCCTCAAGCTCGCGGACGTTCGAGGTAATTTTATGGGCGAGGAATTCCAGTACCTTGGGCGGTGCATCAAGCTCCATTTTTAGCGCTTTAGATTCCAGAATCGCCAGACGTAGCTCATAGGTGGTCGCATGAATATCGGCAACCAGCCCGCAATTGAGTCGCGATTTAAGACGCTCTTCAACTCCTTCCAGATCCGATGGCGATTTATCCGCCGACAGGATGATTTGTCGGCCCTGATCGACCAGCGCGTTAAAGGTATGGAAAAATTCTTCCTGGGTGGCGTCGCGGCCACCGATGAATTGAACGTCATCAATCATCAATACGTCGACCGAACGGAATTGCTGTTTGAAATCCACCGTATTCAATTCGCGCAACGCCCGGACGAAACGATACATGAATTTTTCTGCCGAGAGATACATAACGGTGCGCGCCGGATCTCGCTCCATGATTTCCCAGGCAATGGCATGCATCAAATGGGTTTTACCCAAGCCGACGCCGCCGTAAAGAAACAAAGGATTGAAGGATACGGACTGTGCCTCGGCCACTCGTCGGGCGGCGGCATAGGCGAACTCATTGGGTTTACCGACGATAAACTGATCAAATTTAAATCGCGGATCCAGCGGCGCCGATATCTTGCCCCCCGATTCCCAACCGCTGGCAACAACCGGCGAGTTGCGATTCAACTCTTCTGTGGCGCTTTCCATGAGGCGCCCGGCGTTACTAGATTGATCCCGGTCGCTATCAGCGCCGTCACTAGTTGAAGAACCGGTCGGCTGAATCAAAACCTCAATGGAACGGACGCTGTTGTTCTCGCCCGCCCAGAGTTCCTGCAACCGATCAAGATAGTTGGCAACGACCCAGTCGCGCATAAACCTGCTCGGCACAGCCAAACGGACTTCGGAGCCCTCCACGTCGCAGGCTTTAATCGGCTTGACCCAGTTTTCAAAAGCTGAATTGCCAATCTCCGCCTTAAGACGGCTACTTACCCGATACCATTGTGTCTGGAATTGTTGGTTATTTAATTCAATGTTCATTATTCTGCCCGCCCAAAAAAAATTCCCAACACGAAACAGCCACCGAGACATATCCGGCAAACTCACCTAATGGAGTCCACCCTACACTTCAAGCAATGGTACTTCTCAGTATCCGTTTGCTACATCTAGAGGCAAACGAAACTTATTATTTGCGCCCCTGAGTAGTCTTTCTAACAAGTTCATGTCTACTTACCGAATAGACACCATTTCTCAATTTAAAGCTTTATTATCAATTTTTTTTTATTATCTTTTTTCTTCTATCCTTGTTGATATTCACGGTTTTTATTTAATTTTCTTCCATTTTACTGAAAAAGGCTAATAATTTTTCTAAAATCGTAGTATATTGAAAGTCGAAACAAAAACGAAGTCTTAAAACAACGGTATATTTCTACCCTGAGAATGTACAGGGCGTTAAATATTGATTCAATAGGATCGAAAGGAGAACGTTGAAAATAAACTTCTTGACTCCTTTCCAAACTTAGAATCCAAGCTGCCGAAATTATGCATGCAGCCCTCCTCTTTTTTGCACCTCTGCATATTATCCCGGCGGCCTTGTCATTGCGGTATCAACTCCGGAAATCGGGAAAATAAAAAAACCGCACCCAATAG
>PBQI01000162.1 GCA_002725625.1 Rhodospirillaceae bacterium
GGGGCACCAGATCAGGCATGACACCGACGACGCCGATCCCTTTGACCTTGGTTTCGGTTCGCTTGAGCGCCGCAATGAAATTAGCCGTCATGCCCGGCACGGCAATAAACCAGCCGATTTTTTCCTTGGCCACGGCGTCAAGGAGCGCCTCTTCATCGTAACCGTCGATTACCAGGACTTTTCCGCCCCGCAGCAGTGTTCCGACGGATGGATCGGTGGACCCCATGTGGCACAAAGGCGTCCAGGCGGCAAAGGTATCGTCAAAGGGCAGCAAGACTTCCGTGCCCCCGGTCATGGCGCGGGCGATCATCGCGCGGTGGCTAATAACGGCGGCCTTGGGCAGTCCCGTTGTACCGCTTGTGTAGAGGATCAAGAAGCCGTCCTCGGGCGATACCGCTACATTTGGTTCTGCGGGCGACGATGATGCCAGAGTGTTCTCATAGTCGGAGCCCAGTACCAAGTGATCTGGAAGGGAATATTCCGCTTCGGATAACACTTTCGCATAAACATCCTGCAAAATAACCAGTTCTGGCGAGACGAGCTCAATGCAATAAATCAATTCCTCGCCGACGAGACGCCAGTTGATACAAGCGGCGATCACACCGATTTTGGCGGCTGCTAGTTGAATTTCTAAATATTCAGCCCGATTGCGCGAGATCAACGCCAGCCGGTCTCCACTGGTTAACCCCATTCCCGTTAATGCATTCGCCATCCGATTAATTCGTTCATTGAGTTCGGCATAAGTCCGCTGTATCGAGCCGCAGGCAAGTGCAACGACATTGGGCTTGGCGCGTACCTGCTGCGCGAACAGATTGCCGATATTTGTCCTGCCTGCTGCGAGAATATCTGGGGTTGGCTGAAACTTTTCCTCTGGCATAGCGATCAGTTTTCTCCTACGGCGAATTTAACGGCTTCTTGGGCGGCTCTGATTAAGGCGCGGGCCTTGTTCTGGCATTCTTGATATTCCGATTCTGGGTCGCTATCGGCAACAATGCCGGCACCCGCCTGCACATAAAGGGTTTTGTCCTTCAATACCGCCGTTCTAAGGGCAATACAGGTGTCCATATCACCATCGGCACCGAAATAGCCAATACAGCCGGCATATATGCCGCGTTTTACCGTCTCCAATTCGTCGATGATCTCCATTGCACGGACTTTCGGAGCCCCCGACACGGTTCCCGCGGGATAGCCGGATATCAAAGCATCGATGGCATCGTACTGGTCAGTGTCGATCTCGCCTTCAACATTGGAGACGATGTGCATGACATGCGAATAGTGCTCTACGATCATTTGGTCGGTGACGTTGACGGAGCCGATCTTGGCAACCCGGCCCACATCATTGCGGCCCAGATCCAGGAGCATCAGATGTTCTGCCAGTTCCTTGCGATCGGACAACAGGTCTTCGCCCAACTCTTTGTCTTCGGTGGCATTTTTACCCCTTGGCCGGGTGCCGGCGATGGGACGAATGGTAACCCTGCCATCTCTTAATCGAACCAGTAATTCCGGGCTTGATCCAACGATTGAAAAGTCACCGAAGTCCAGAAAAAACAGGAAAGGCGACGGATTCACACGCCGCAGGGCTCGGTAAAATGAAAGTGGCGGCAGGTCGAATGGGACAGAATACTGCTGAGATAATACCACTTGGAAGACATCACCGGCGAGAATGTATTCTTTGCCCTTCTGGACAATCTCGTGAAACTCTTCCCGGGTCATATTGGAAATGGGGTCGGGAAGGTGAGAAATTTCGATATTCTCCTCGATTGGTCGGGGCAGGTCCGCCGCCAGATCACCCAGTATTCTATCGAGATGGGCCAAAGCGTGTTCATAGGCGGTTTCAGCAGGCACGTCACTGTCCGGCCAAACAGGTGTCACCACGGTAATCTGGTCCTCAATGAGGTCAAACACGGCAATGATGGTTGGGCGCAGATATTGGCCATCTGGGACGTCAATACCGCCGGGATTGTTATCCGGAATTTTCTCGACCAGCCGGATAGAATCGTAGCCCATATAGCCGAACAAACCGGTCGCCATCGGCGGCATGTTTTCAGGCAATTCGACTTTGGATTCCGCAAGCAGGGAGCGAAAAGAGGCTAATGCGCCGTCTTTTTCAGCCACCGGGCAGTGTTCAAAGCCGGAATTATCTTCTAGCGCTCGCCGGTTGATTTCGGCTTTATCGCCGAAACAACGCCAGATCAGATCGGGCCGCAGCCCAATAAAGGAATAGCGGCCCCGAATGGCACCGCTTTCAACGGATTCAAGCAAAAAGCTGTTGGCTTCCCCCTTGGCCAGCTTGATCATTGCCGAAACAGGCGTCTCGAGGTCAGCTATGAGTTTGGTCGATACGACCTGGGCGCGACCGGCGTTATATTCAGTTTCAAACGCATCGAGGTACGGTGAAACCTGCATTGCCGTTAATCAATTAATCGTGTCGACGGCTTGACGGTTGATTGTCACACCGATCTCTCTACGCATGGCGTTACCCAATTGAATGGTCAAATCTTCAGCCAGTCCGCCGCTGATTTGGTTGCTCAGCTCGTCGAATCCTTGCTTGTCGGCAACGGGATTTGCCGCCTTGACGTCTATCAGGACAGCAATGAAATGAGCGCCATTGCCTTCAGCAGAAACTGCATCGCCGGTTTTTGCCTTAAACAGCTTGCCGATCAATCCGCCAGGTAACTGTTGCTTCAAGCCTTGGCCGTTGCGGAGAAAAGGTTCGGTTTTCTTGGAATTCAAGTTCAGTTCCTTGGCAATATCCTGGATTTTGACAGAAATACTCAAGCCTTTCATCAGTTTTTTGATGTTTTTGCTGGCAGATTTAGCCTGCTGTTCTTCCTTCCAGGCCATGGCAACCTTGGCGAAAATTTTGTCAAACGGCCTGAGCGCCGGCGGTATGGTCTTGTCGACATGCAGAATAAAATAGCCGTTGTCGCCATCTTCGGTGAGCGAGCTGTCTTCACCGTCAGGTGTTTCAAAGGCTACCTTAACGACGCCCTGGGCGATGTCTTCGACCGGTTTTTCTTCGACGTTTTGGCCGCGATTGGACAAAAACGGGATTTTGCGGATTTCAAAGTTCAGCCGCTTGGCCGCTTCATCGATCGTCGCGCCGCCGCCCAGTTCGTCTTCGAACTTATTAGAAAGATCATACAAGGCGTCGACGGACAGTTCTTCGGCAATTTGTTTCTTGATGTTGTCGCTGACGTCGGCCAGTGTTTTCACGGTGGCTGATTGAACTTTTGTTACGCGCAGAATATGCCAGCCCAAGGCTGTTTTAATCGGATTAGAAAACGTATTGGGGGGCAATTCAAATGCCGCGTCCGCCAATTCAGGCAAGGGAAGAAGGCTTCTGGACAATGTTCCCAATTCCATTGTCGACTTCTCCAGGTTCAATTCATCTTTTGCCACTTTGAAGAAATTACCACCTTGCAGGAGTTTTTGATAAACAAGCTGGGCTTTTTTCTCATCTGAAGTCAGAATTTGCTGGATGGTTCTTTTTTCCTGAGTTTTAAATTCATTAATGCGGTTTTCGTATTCTTCTTTAATGCGCTTTTCCGGAACGTCGATTTCGTCAACCAGGTCCTTTTTCCGCATCTGGACGAGCGTTATTTCCCGGTATTCCGGTGCCGTAAACCGCATCGCATTATCTTTATGATATTTTTTCAGCTGGGATTCGTCGGCTGACGGGATGGAACGGATCGATTTATGATTAAGCCGCAGTACTTCAGCAGTTCTTTTTTCGTTGCGGTAACGGTAAATCGCATCCGCCAAGGCAGACGGGGCAACGCGGCCGAACTCGATACCGCTCAGCAATTGGCTGCGGATCAGGTCACCACGAAAAATGGCGGCATAGGTGCTTTCGTTGAGCCCGGCGTTATAGATCGCCTGGTTAAAAACGTTGCGGTCAAAATGACCGGCGGATGAATGAAAACGCGGATCGCTTTTAATTTCTTTGGAGATCAGGACATCATCGACCAGCAAACCCATGTTCTGGGCGCCTTCCGTAAACAGTCGCCGTTGAACCATCTGGTCAAGAACGGAATCCACGACACCCATGGCCTTAGCTTGCTCCATGGTAAAATCTTCGCCGAATAGGCTGCGCATTCTTTGCATACGCTGATTGACTTCATTGGTGAATTCACGCGTGGAGATTTCCTGTTTGCCAATGGTTGCCACGACTAAATTTGTGGGACCGGGGCTAATATAATCGCCAATTCCCCATATGCCAAAGCTAACTATCAGCAAACCAAGCAATATCTTGACGAATATATTTGTAAGCTTCTTACCAATAGTGTCTGACATCTTTTGTTCCGAACTGAAATTAAGTGGTGTGAATATTATATCGTCTCTGAAAGAGCGCGGCATCATAAGAGCGTGAACGTCAGGCGGCAATACTGAATAGGTAGTATTGCGCTTTTGCCGGTATTAAATTTCCCAGTATTAATATTCATAGGCCAAAAATATCACTGCTATCTATATGGCCAGTATCGACCGGCTGTGATAAAGAAACGCCGTTCTCGCTTATTTAGTTCAAAAGGAAATCTCTGATGAGCAACACCAGACGGCCATTGATTGTCGGTAACTGGAAAATGAATGGTTTGCGCGCTGAGGCAGCTTCACTCGCCGGCGCCTTGGCAGAAAAGATGAAGGAACAAGGGGCCACGACCTTTGATATGTTGCTCTGTCCGCCGGCGACGATCATCGACGCCGTTGGCAAGGCTATCGCTGAATCCGGGTTGTCGCTTGGTGGTCAGGATTGTCACGCCAATCAGACCGGTGCCCATACGGGTGATATCAGTGCGTCAATGCTGGCCGACTTGAATTGTGGTTACGGCATAGTCGGGCATTCGGAACGGCGAACTGATCACGATGAAAGCGATGCCGTGGTCAAAGCAAAAGCGGAAGCCGCCTTAGCTGCCGGACTGGTGGCGATTGTCTGTGTCGGCGAGACCGAAGAACAGCGGGATGCCGGGAATACCATGGGTGTGGTGGCCGGACAGATTGCCGGATCGCTTCCCGAAAGTGCTTCGGCAAGTAATCTGGTGGTCGCCTATGAACCCGTTTGGGCGATCGGTACAGGAAGAACACCAGTCAGCGCTGAGGTGCAGGAAGTTCATGCTATGATACGCCAAAAAATCAGTGAGTTGATAGGTGAAAGTGATGCGGCGCAGGTACGGCTTCTCTACGGCGGGTCAGTCAAACCAAGAAACGCCAATGAACTGATGTCTCTGGCCGATGTGGACGGTGCCTTGGTGGGGGGTGCCTGCCTCAATCCGGACGACTTTTGGGCAATCGCGCAAAGTTGCCCGTAGTTTGTTGCCAAAACCTTAGCGAGGGTCTAAAAAGCGCCTAAATTATGAACGATATATTATCCGTCGGTAGATTCGGCGGTGATTTAAGCAGAAATGGAAAATTATTATGACGACAGTAGTAATCGTTATTCACTTGCTGTTGGCGATCGCCATGATCTTTTTGATTTTGATCCAGCAAAGTGAAGGCGGCGGCCTGGGCATCGGCGGCGGCGGCGGCGGCGGCGGAATGGGCGGTTTTATGACCGGTCGCGCAACGGCAAACCTGTTGACCCGCTCAACTGCCTTTATCGCAGCCGCCTTTTTCGTCACCAGTTTAACCCTTGCTATCATGGGTGATCAAGGCCGCCAGCGCGGTTCAATCCTTGATCGCAGCGCCGAACCGGCGAATCAAACCCAAGCGCCGGCCTTACCGGCCCTACCGATGGTGCCAAACGCACCGAGTAAATGAAAAAAAATGATGCAAATTCAAGGTGTTAAAAAAGAGGCGGCAAAATTGTCGCCTCTTCTCTTTTTAGCTGGCATCTGTTAGTATAGGTTATCGATCCATGACGCGTTTTATATTTATTACTGGCGGCGTCGCCTCCTCTTTAGGAAAAGGGCTAGCTTCAGCGGCTCTCGCTTCTCTCCTCCAAGCTCGTGGATTTAAAGTCCGGCTTCGCAAGCTCGACCCCTATATCAATGTTGATCCGGGCACTATGAGTCCCTACCAGCATGGCGAAGTCTACGTCACCGATGATGGCGCCGAAACTGACTTGGATCTGGGACATTACGAACGGTTTACGTGTGTCGATGCTAGGCAAAGCGACAACGTCACGACAGGTCGCATATACTCGGATGTCATTGCCAAAGAGCGGCGTGGAGAATATCTGGGCGCTACCATTCAGGTGATTCCCCACGTAACTGACGCAATCAAGGAATTCGTGCTTTCCGATATTGATGATGAGGAATTTGTGCTTTGCGAAATCGGCGGCACGGTGGGCGATATCGAAGGTTTGCCGTTTCTGGAGGCGATCCGGCAACTGGGGAATGAATTGGGCCGTGAACGGTCGATGTATATCCATTTGACCCTATTGCCTTATATTGCCGCAGCCGGGGAACTGAAAACCAAACCGACACAGCATTCGGTCAAGGAACTGTTGAACGTCGGAATCCAGGCAGATTTGTTACTGTGCCGCGCTGACCGAGAAATTCCCGATTCTGAGCGCCGTAAAGTCGGGTTGTTTTGCAACGTAGGGGAAGAAGCCGTCGTGCCAGCTCTGGACGTGAAATCAATATACCAGGTGCCGATCAGCTATCATGAACAGGGCCTGGATGAAGAAGTTTGCCGTCATTTTGGCATTGAAACCGCTAAACCTGAACTCGCGCGGTGGGAAGAGGTGGTCAAACGCGCCATGTTGCCAGAAGGCGAAGTATCGATAGCAGTTGTCGGTAAATACACGGGCCTGCTGGACGCCTACAAATCACTGTCAGAGGCCTTGGCCCATGGCGGCATTGCCAACAACATCAAAGTTAACCTGAAATGGCTGGAATCGGAGATATTCGAAACCGGTGACACCATCCACCATTTGGAAGATGTTCATGGTGTCCTGGTGCCGGGCGGTTTTGGTGAAAGAGGCGCGGAGGGTAAAATCCAAGCCGCAAAATTTGCTCGGGAAAGAAAGGTACCGTATTTCGGTATTTGTTTCGGCATGCAAATGGCGGTCGTGGAAACGGCAAGGAATTTAGCCGGTATCAGCGAGGCGGGATCGACGGAATTCGGGCCGTGTGACGACTCTATCGTAGGATTGATGACCGAATGGGAAAGGGATGGTGTGAACCACCAGCGCGACGAAGACAGCGACAAAGGCGGCACCATGCGACTCGGTGCATATCCCTGCGATTTGGGTGATAACAGCCGGGTACGGCAAATCTACAATGCCCCCAACATCAGTGAGCGTCACCGCCACCGTTACGAAGTTAACATGGACTACGAAGCCAAACTGGCGGATGCCGGCATGGTAATATCAGGCAAATCACCCGATGGCATATTGCCGGAGATTGTTGAAATTCCTGATCATCCCTGGTTTATCGGTGTTCAGTTCCATCCTGAGCTCAAATCTAGGCCATTTCAGCCCCACCCACTGTTTACCGACTTTATCCGCGCTGCTGTTGACCAGTCGAGGCTCGTCTAGTGTCCAATCATGTCAAAATCGGCAAGCTAACTGTCGGCAATGACTTGCCCTTGACGCTAATTGCCGGTCCATGCGCCATTGAAAGCCGGGATCATGCTTTGGAAACGGGGACCGCATTGGCGGAAATTGCAGACAAACTAGGCGTCGGTATCATTTACAAGTCTTCGTTCGATAAGGCCAACCGCACCAGCGTCGACAGTCCCAGAGGTATCGGCATGGCCGAAGCTTTACCCATTCTGGCTGAAGTCAGGGAGAAAACAGGTTTGCCGGTTCTGACCGATGTACATACGGAGGACCAATGTGCACCCGTCGCAGAGGCGGTCGACGTCCTCCAGATACCGGCATTTTTATGCCGTCAAACCGATTTGCTGGTCGCTGCAGGAGAAACTGGCAAGGCGCTTAATATTAAGAAGGGTCAGTTTTTGGCGCCTTGGGATTTAGGTAACGTGGTCAGTAAAATCGAGACCACGGGAAATACCAACGCAATGCTGTGTGAACGCGGCTCGAGCTTCGGCTACAACACATTGGTGTCGGATATGCGGTCACTGCCAATATTAGCAAATACCGCTTGCCCAGTTATTTATGATGCGACCCATTCAGTCCAGCAACCAGGCGGGCAGGGCAGTTCTTCTGGCGGTCAGCGGGAGTTTGCACCAGTCCTTGCCCGGGCTGCCGTCTCGGTGGGTGTTGCAGGCGTGTTTATGGAAACTCATCAGGATCCGGATTCTGCACCAAGCGATGGTCCAAATATGATTTATTTAAAAGAGTTACCGGAATTAATTAAGACATTACTCGAGTTTGATATAACTGCTAAGAAACGTCCGGTAAGTATCTGATATTAAATTAGTAAGGCTGTTGAATACTTTATATTAAGGAAATAGTTAGTATGACCGCGATTATTGATATTCATGGCCGGGAAATTATGGATTCCCGGGGCAATCCAACTGTTGAAGTAGACGTAGTTTTGGAATCTGGTGCCGTGGGGCGCGCGGCGGTTCCGTCTGGCGCATCAACAGGTGTGCACGAGGCGGTTGAATTACGTGATGGCGGCCAAAATCGTTTCGGCGGCAAAGGTGTCCGGAATGCCTGCGAAAACATCAATGGGGAAATATTTGAAACACTGGTCGGTCTGGAAGCTGATGATCAGGTGCATATGGACCAGACGATTATTGACCTTGATGGGTCGGAAAATAAATCACGTTTAGGTGCCAATGCGATTTTAGGGGTTAGTTTAGCGGTGGCGAAGGCCGCCGCCGCCGACGCGGGCCTGCCGCTTTACCGTTATATTGGCGGTACGCAGGCCAGATTACTGCCAACCCCGATGATGAATATCATCAATGGCGGTGCCCATGCGGATAACCCGATTGATATCCAGGAATTCATGATCATGCCGGTGGGCGCTGAAACCTGTGCCGATGCCATCCGGATGGGAGCCGAGATTTTCCAAGCCCTGAAGGCAGGCTTAAAAGACGCGGGTCACAACACCAACGTCGGAGATGAGGGTGGTTTTGCGCCCGGCCTGGCCAGTGCTGACGAAGCTTTGGGATTTATTGTCAAATCGATTGAGGCGGCGGGATATGAGCCGGGAGATGAAGTTGTCCTGGCCTTAGACGCAGCCTCCAGCGAATTTTACAAGGACGGCAAGTATGAACTAGCCGGAGAGGGGAAAAGCTTCGATGCTGCAGGTATGACGGCCTATTACGCCGATCTAGTAGACAAATATCCGATAATTTCTATTGAGGATGGCCTGGATGAAGATGATTGGGATGGCTGGCAGTATCTAACCCAGGAACTGGGCGGAGAAATCCAACTGGTTGGCGACGATTTGTTTGTCACCAACCCCGCCCGTCTAGCCGATGGCATTTCTAGGGATATCGCTAATTCAATTCTCATTAAGTTTAATCAGATTGGTACTTTGACCGAAACGTTAGCCGCGGTGGAAATGGCCCATAAGGCCGGTTATACCGCTGTTATTTCCCATCGTTCAGGGGAAACGGAGGATTCCACCATTGCCGATATCGCCGTCGCGACTAATGCCGGTCAAATCAAAACCGGATCCTTGTCCCGCTCGGACCGTTTGGCGAAATACAACCAGTTGATTCGCATTGAAGAGGAATTGGGTCCAGCGGCGCGTTATGCCGGTGGAGAATTTCTGCTGTAAAACAGAATTTATCGGAAAAAAAGCCACAATTTAAAGAAATATAGATGACCGTATAAGTGATACTTTGCGGGCAGCTAGGGCATTTCCGAATTTGAATGACGGCACCTCTAAAACTCTCTAGTTATGCAAGGTAGCCTAATATTGAACCATATTGAGACGCTTTGGCTTGGTTTTGATGCCTTGCAACAACAAGTCAACCTGATACGCCGCTTCAATTCAATTGTTCAAACACCAGATTTGGGTATAACTCAACCACCGCACGGTCTTGGCGTAAATATCCACAGCCTGCTGCAGCGTTCGGCTTTTATCTAATGTCTAACTAGTCTCAGCACTCAATGGCAATTTTTTCAACAGCCGAAAAAATGGACGTTAGCCCGTAAATCCCCGGAAATTAAACACGTTTCAAAAAACTACTGTTTGAATATCTCCGTTTCCTACATGAACAATGGCGCAAAAGCAGTCTTATGGTCATGTAATGGCGGTAAAAAGCAGCAATAGCACGTAGCGAAGAGGGGTGCTATTAGAAGCCTGCTCAACAATAAATACATTGATCTGTCCCGGCAGTTTGCCAACGAATCCTCCGGCTTCGGTCACCATGTGGGATTGCAACGGCAAGGCCAACCAAAAGTGCTCTACCATTGATGTCGGCATTAAAACGGTCCTCCTGATTTTTTTCCTGTTTCCTCTTTAATATTAATCTTTTAGTAATACATAGGAATCATAGTTCGATTCGAATAATAACAGTACTGGTCGGCAAGAATGACCGGCTAGGGGCGGCAAATTCCTCCAATTTCCAAGTTCACCAGGGAGGAATTTTCCTCCCGTTTTTTTGGTGTTGCAAAGAACTTATTGGAATCGCAAATGAATCCAATTGAGCCTATCAGAGATACGTGTATGGCAAGGGCTTTGCATACAGTTAAGGCAGAATGCCAACAGGAGGACCATGAAAGTCCTTGTCGAAATTCGACTTCGCGCACGCCACGTCATCGGACCGGTGGTGGGAGCTTGCTTAATTGTTTATATTGCCTACCATGCTGTTCAGGGGAAACGCGGGCTAATAGCCTATTGGCAATTGACGAAACAGGTAGATCAAGCTCATCTGGTTCGCGCTGAGCTAAGTGAAAAACGCGATCATCTCCATAACAAGGTCCGACTGTTAAATCCAAGCACGCTTGATCGAGATATGTTGGAGGAACGGACACGATTTATGCTCGGATATAGCCGTGCCGATGAAATTGTCATATTCCGCAAATAGGGGGAAGTAATGTTTAGTTTGTCAGATACACTGGAACTACCACACTACGCTATCATTTTTTCATCCCAACGCAGTGAGGATGATCGGTCGGCCTATGGTGTGATGGCATCACAAATGTTCGATCTGGCGGCTGAGTAACCCGGCTATCTGGGCGTTGAGACCGTTGACAACGAATTTGATCAAACTATTACGGTTTCTTATTGGGAAAATGAAGATGCAATAAAGAATTGGCACAACAATGCCGATCAAAAAATGCTTCAAGAACTGGGTCAGGAAAAATGGTGCGCCGATTTTTGGATCAGGATAGCCAAGACCGAAAGAGCATTTAGCCTTTAAATCTCTCTCAAATCGCCGAAAAAATTCTTTAAATCTGGGATCGTTACCATTTGATCCTGAAATGTTGCTATACCGTCATCCGAAAATTTTTGGATTGCGCGGGAGAGGGATTCCGGCGTGATGCCTATGATATTAGCGATGTCGGATCGGCGCAGCGGCAGCAGAATTTATCGACTTACGTTAATCCGGTTGCCGTAATATTTGCTAATGCTTTTAAGATAGTACGTAAATCGCGTGTGAACGGCCGCCGTGGACATCCGAAATTGTGTTTCATCGACTTCGCGCATGTCCCCAACAGCATGGGAATGAAAGCCCAA
>PBQI01000163.1 GCA_002725625.1 Rhodospirillaceae bacterium
ATGGACGATTGCTCGGCATTTCCGGCATTAACACGTATTTTGATCCAGGCGTAATGTGGCAACTGATTCTCTTGCGCAGCGATTTGACGGCGGTGAAGGACGAATTTTTTGAAAATCCAGCCAACACCGGCCGCGACCTGATGTCGCGGATCTGGCGTTAAGCAAGCGAATTTAGGAAAGGACGATCCCTTGGGTATTGGTCACAACACAATTGCTTTTCATCAGGATAAGTGTGACGGCTGCGGCGACTGTATGACGGTCTGCGCCGAAGTCAAATCCAGCAATGACAACATCGAAAATTCCCGTATCAAAATTGTGCCTAGCGTGGCCGCTAATGACAGTTTTGAATTGGCGCTTTGTCGGCAATGCGGCGATCCAAAATGCGTGCTGAACTGCCCATCAGGATCTTTGACCAAAGATCAGGAAACCGGGCTCGTTCCCTGGGAGGAAGATAAATGCGTCGATTGCCTGCTCTGCACCGTCGGCTGCGCCTATGGCGGCATAACCTATAACGCTGCCGAAGACCATGTCATGAAGTGCGACATGTGCGACGGCGATCCGGTCTGCGTTAAATCCTGTCCGACAGGAGCCTTGGAATACAACACCTCAGCCGAGATTTACAATACGTACGGTGAATTTGAGGACATGTTTGTACCGGGTCTGACCGCCTGCCAGGGCTGTAATTCAGAACTACTGATCCGTCATACCATGCGGAAAATGGGCTCCAACGTCGTGGTCGCCACGCCGCCCGGCTGCATCGCCGGTATGGGTACGGTGGGTTACAACGGTAAAACCGGAACTAAAGTTCCTGTGTTCCATCCCCTTCTCACCAACACCGCCTCCATGCTGGCGGGTACCAAGCGGTATTACAACCGCATTGGCCGCGATGTAACCATGGTTGCTTTGGCCGGTGACGGCGGCACCGTTGACGTCGGCTTTCAATCCCTCTCCGGTTGTGCTGAACGGGGTGAACAGATGCTGTTTATCTGCGTCGATAACGAAGGCTATATGAACACCGGCATGCAGCGTTCCGGCAGCACTTCGTTCGGCTCCTGGACGTCAACCACGCCGGTTGGCGACAATCTGCAGGGCAAGACCCAGGATGCCAAAAACATGCCGGTTATCATGATGATGCATAATTGCGAGTATGTCGCGACAGCGTCGCTGGCCTTCATGGATGATTATTATGAAAAACTTCAAAACGCCATGGATGCCACCAAGCGGGGCATGGCCTATCTGCACGTTTACTCGCCTTGCCCGACCGGCTGGCGCTTTCCGTCGGCGTCGACCAATGAGGTCTGCCGCAAGGCCATTGAAACCAATTTTGCCACGCTGTGGGATTACACTCCGGAGCAAGGATTGAGATTCACGAGGTCACCGGACAATCCGCTACCCGTTGAGGAATATCTCGATCTTTCCGGCAAGTATCGGCATTTAGATGAAGCTCAATTGGAACACATCCAAAACGCCGTAGACAAGAAAGTCGCCTTCCTGAACGGCTTTATGATGGCGACGAGCGGCGGTGAGAGCGACTCGGGAATCGAGGCGGCTGCAGGTTAATTTAATCCGGTTGCAGTGTACGGGGTTGGCTCGGCGGCAAATTATTGTCGAAGCCTCTGGACGAACTCGATAATTTCAGAAGCATTGGTGCCCGGGGTGAAAAACTCGCGGACACCCATGTCTTTGAGGCTATCGATATCATCGTCATGCGCAACACCCCCGCCGAAGACAGCAATATCTTCGGCTTCCTCATCTTTCAAAAGTGCCATCACCTTTTTAAACTGGGTATTGTGGGAACCTGACAGAATGCTAATACCAATTGCATCGGCGCTCTCTTGGATGGCTGTCGCCACAATCTGTTCGGCGGTCTGGAACTTGCCGGTATAGATAACTTCAAATCCCGCATCCGCCAGTATTTTCGCAACCAGTTTGGCACCCCGGTCGTGACCGTCCAGGCCAACTTTAGCAATCACAATTCTTGATTTTGCAGACATGTTTGATCGTTCCTATAGATACATTTTGTCTTCGGCATAAGCGCCGTAGACGTCTCTGAAGACGGCTCCGATTTCGCCAACTGTGGCGTATACTTTGATCGCCTCCAGAATATAGGGAATAACATTTTCACCTGCTTCGGTGGCCACCCGCAACGCCGCGACCTTTTCCGTGACAGCGTCGTTATCGCGATCCGATTTGAGTTTCTTCAACCGCGTCACGATGCGTTCTTCCGATTCCGGATCGTATTTCAGCGGCGCAACATCGACCTTTTCGTCGGTCGTGAATTTATTCAAGCCGACTTTAATTTTTTCATTGTTCTCAATATCTTGATGTTGCCGGAAGGCGTTTTCGTTGATTTCCTGCTGATAAAAACCCTTCTCTATGGCCTTGATGGCGCCGCCCATATCCTCGATCTTTCCCAGGTAATCGAAGACTTCGTTTTCGATCTCCTTGGTAAGTGTTTCGACAAAATAAGAACCGGCCAGCGGATCCGGTGTATTGGTGACCCCGGTTTCGTGAGCCAGGATTTGCTGTGTCCGCAAGGCAATGGTGGCACCCTGCTCCGTCGGTGTTTGATAGGCTTCATCGAACGAAGACAGGTTGGCCCACTGCACACCGCCCAGCACACCGCCCAGAGCCTGGATGGTCGTCCGCACGATATTGATCAAAGGCTGTTGCCGGGTCAGATTGCTTCCGCCCGTATAGATCATAATCTTGGCGTTCCAAGTATCCGGATTTTTAGCACCGAAACGTTCCTTGGCGATCTTCGCCCACACTTTTCTAAAGGCCCGGAATTTAGCTGCCTCTTCAAACAAATCCAGAGTTGACGAGAAGAACCAGGAAAATTTGCCGGCGAAATCGTCGATGGTAAAGCCGCGTTTTTCCATTTCCTCAATATAGGTGATGGCAATGGCCAACGGAAATGCAAGTTCCTGGATAGCATTGGCGCCAGCTTCCCGCGTGTGGTAGCCACACAGTTGCATGGGCGAATAGCCGGGGTGATGGTGGGAAATGTATTCAATGACATCCGACGACAGCTTGTGATGTCCGGCGGGCGTGGTGAACTGGGTGCCGCGGCAGACGAATTCCATCAGTGCTTCGTTAGTCAGGAACAATCCGAATGAATTGGGATCGATTCCCTTCTTTTCCGCTAATGCGAGGAACAGGCTGAGGATAATCGGGCCCGTCGACATGCCAACACAAACAAACATTCTGGCCATATCCAAAGGAACACCATCAAAAATGATTTCCATATCCTGGAGCGAATCGATGGGAACGCCGGTCTTGCCCACCTCACCTTCGGCCAAGGGATCATCGGAATCCAATCCCTTGTGGGTAGGCAGATCAAGCGCGATGGATAAGGAGGATGCGCCTTGCTCGAGCACGAACTTAAATCGCTTGTTGGTCTCCTCCGCCGAGGCAAAACCGCTGTACTGCATCATCATCCAATGTTCGTTCCGGTATCCCGCCGGATCAAGACCGCGGGCAAACGGAAATTCACCGGGAAACCCGAGATCCTCCAGATAGTCGAAACCGGAATCCTCCAAATCCAGCGGCGTATAGAGTGATTTCACCGGTATTCGTGAATCCGTGAAATGGCCGTTGCCGTTCTGGTCGTTCTCTTTGCCGTTAAGAACTTCGGTCTCCCAATGGGCTCGAGATTTTTTCAAACGTTCCAAAAATTCTTTATCAAACATGATGTCCTCGCAGGTTTTGCCGTCTACTATCGGCGGTCGCCCCCTCTAACGTTCAATTTTAATACCAGCCTTTTCCCGGTCCCACGTCGCCGTAGTATTTCCCATGTCGCGAAGGGCAAATTTCTGCACCTTCTGATTGGGCGTCTTGGGAAACTCATCGACAAATTCCACATATCTAGGAACCATGAAATAGGCCATGCGGTCTTTACTGTACAAAATCAAGTCCTCGGCGCTTAGAGATTCGTCGTCTCTTAAAATGACAAAGATTTTAACCTCATCCTCGGTCATCACCTCGTCCTTAACGGCTACCGCCGCTGATTCCAAAACGCTTGGGTGAGAATTGATTACCTCCTCCACTTCGTAGGAGGAAATGTTCTCGCCACGCCGCCGAATAGCGTCTTTTTTCCGATCGACGAAATAAAAATACCCGTGTTCGTCCTGGATTCCAAAGTCACCTGTATGATACCAGAGATTGCGAAATGCCGCTAAAGTAGCCTCGGGCATGTTGTAGTATCCCGCCATCTGAACGAACGGTACAGTACCCCGAACAACAATTTCTCCTTTAGTGCCCCGGGGAACCTCCTGATCATTGTCGTCAACGATACGGCAGTCGAAATGCGGCAGCGCCTTACCGCAGGAATCCGGTTTGGTTTCCTCGTCGAAAGGCGATGCCATGCAAATGGCGGTCTCCGTGGCCCCGAACATGCTGACTAGCTTGACCCCGAAGCGCTTTTCAAATTCCAGGGCTTCCGGAATGAGTGGAACCGAATTGATCACCCTGAGTGAATTTTTAACATCATCAGGACTGGGCTCCTGTTTCATCAACAAAATAAGGATTGAGCCCATAACATTGGTATGGGTTGCCTGGCACTCTGCGATTTCATCCATGAACGTCGACAGGCTGAACATCTTGCTCATGACGAACGTCCCTTTGGTCAAAAGAGCCGTATAGCACGAGGTGAGTTGGGCATTAGCGTGAAACATGGGGAGGCAGGAAAACAGAACGTCACCTTCTGTGTGGTTCTGGAAATGAATCGCCATCAGCGCATTATCGTAATAGTAATGTTGGCTCAACATAGCGCCCTTGGAAGGACCTGTAGTCCCCGAAGTATAGAGGATGGACATGGCGTCGATCGGTTCGACTTTGTCTTCTGGCTGGTCAGGAGAACTGGCCAGTAAAGTCTCAAATTCAATAATTTCAATCGAGTCGAATTGATCAGATAATTGAACATCTGGGTTTTCCTCTATCCAGATCATCTTAGAGACATCACTAATCTCGTCTTCAATCAACTTGATGCGTTCGATCAAATCATTGTCGATAAACAATATCGTTGCTTCCGAATTAGTAACGATATGACGCAGCAAGTTTCCTTTTAAGTTGGGGTTAACCGGAACCATAACGGCGCCAAGTTTCGCTAACCCGTACCAGGCGTATATGAATTCCAGGGAATTCTTCATCAACAGGCATACCTTATCGCCGTGCTGAACGCCCAAATCGTCCAAGGAATTAGCCACCCGGTTGGAGGTTTCATTCATCTCCGCGAAGGTCACGGTCTGGCCGCGGAATTTGACATACGGCATGTCGCCGAGCTCTTCTGCTCGTCGTTTCAAAAGTGCCGGCAAGGTCCGCTTTTCAAAATCCAACTCGAATCGAGAGTAATTCAATTCTACCACCCTAATTTAGTTATAATACGACTATACTTTATTGTATGGTTACTAAATTTATTCGCTGAGAATATGCCGTCAAATTTGCCTTTGCCCAAACTCCGTAAAATATTATCCCTATCATATAATTACGTCTTGTCTGTCAGAATTCTTCGATTAAATGAGCAATATCAATACCGTCAAATGCCTGGCGAAAACAGGCCCATTGGCGCTTTTGTCGATTCGCCGGCCCTTCCCGGCGACGAATCATGGCTTCGCCGAATATCAGTGAATATATAGAAAATGATCTCTGAACAGCGGCACTTTTTGATAATTCCATTTCCAAAAACCGATCGACCAAGTAAATGAAACGGTCCTCATCAACCTTTTCAACCAACCTGGCCACCTCTTTATCCGATCTTGCCCAGAGTCGAATTGCTAATTCAGCACTAAAATCAACCTTCCCAGAATTGGCTTCAGCAAATAGATTCTCCATTTTTTGGTAGGTGTTTCCGCCGAGCTTCTCTACCCTATGGATAATGCCGTAGGTCTCATGCTCCATCCAATGGGACAATACGCCGTTAAGGAAATCCTCTCGATCCTGGAAGTGCCAATAGAAACTTCCTCGGGTAACATTCTGCCGTTCGCAGAGATTCTCAACCCTTATGGATTCGATCCCCTTCTCCCCCAGAGCGCGCATACCTTCTTTGAGCCAATCCTGTTTGGTCAATTTTCGGCGTTTAACCAATTTGTTTTTCTTGATGGCACCCATCTGAAATGTCTTAATCCTGAACTTGTTTTAATAATTTACTTGGATCTGGAAACGGCTTGACCGTGCGGGTGATCAGGTCGGGTAATTACATCCAAGTCTAATCCAACAAATTTATTGACCATACAATTATGTATGGTATCAAAGAGACATGCGTTTGCAAAGGCAAAAATGGACTCTCATCTGAAGAATGCTGTAGACTCCAATTTAATTGAGCTGGGAAAGTGTTAGGAGAGCGTTATGAGTGAGACAAGGGTAGCTATCGTCGCCGCTGGCACCACTAAGTTCGGCGCTAGAAAAGCGACTTTTCGCGACCTGATTTCGGAAGCTGCTAAAGCAACCTTTGACAGCAACGACCGGATAATGCCGAAAGACATTAAGTCCTTCATCCTCTCGACCGTGTACCCGGAACGATCCGCCTTCCAAGGGCACCCAGCACCGTTGGCGGCGGAGTGGTGCGGTGTGCGGCCGACCGACTTCCATGTAAGGGTTGAAAACCAGTGCGGCAGTGGGACTTCCGCCATACGCACCGCCTACTCCATTATCAAATCGGGCATGACCGATATGGCGATGGTGCTAGGGGTCGAAAAAATTATGGTGCCGTCTCATGGTGAAATCTTCCTCAACGCCATGGCCGGTTCAGACCGCGAATGGGAAAGCTGCTACGGCATTACGCCACCGCCCCTATTTGCCATGGTGGCCCAGGCACATATGCAAAAATTCAACACCACCGAAGAACAGATCGCCCATGTCTCGGTGAAAAATCATAACCACTCCTTGAACAATCCCAACGCCCACCACCAAAAAGGGGCAACCCTGGATAAGGTCATGAGCTCCCGGATGATTTCAAATCCGATTAAATTGTACGATTGTTCCACCAATACCGACGGGGCGGCTGGTGCTATCGTTTGTTCGGAAGAGCGCGCCAAGGAACTCTGCGACAATCCAATTTATATTCGTGGTACTGCCCAGATAAATGACGGCTACCCCTGGGCCAATTATCCCAAGGACTGGTCTACTTGGCCATCGTTGGAGTATGCCGCCAAACGCGCCTACGAAATGGCCGGAATTAGTCCGTCCGATGTCGACGTCGCCGAGATCCATGATTGTTTCACAATTTCCGAAATTGTCGAATATGAAGAACTAGGCTTTTGTGAAAAGGGAGAAGGCGGCGCTTTTGTCGAAGACGGCCGCGCCACCTTTGGTGGCGATGTCGTTGTCAATCCCAGCGGCGGCCTGATCGCTTGCGGCCATCCTTTCGGCGCCACCGGTATACGCCAGGCCCATGAAGCTTACATCCAATTGAGGGGTGATGCCGGCGATCGGCAAGTTAAAGACGCCGACATCTTTCTGGGACACAATTTAAGCGGCCTTGGCGAACATCATATTCTAATTTACGGAAATCATTGATTATGAACGCTAAAAGCAACCTAGACTATGTCATCGACCAGAACGTCTATGTCTGCGATCCGGTACCGCAGCAGACCGAAGATCAGAACATGGTCTACCCGTTTTATGATCATCTGCGCGAGAACCGACTGACTACGACCCAATGCCAGGATTGCGGTCAGATTGCTTGGCCGCCGAAAATCGTATGCAATGAATGTATGTCCGACCAAATGGAGTGGATCGACTTTCCGCCAACGGGAAAGATCTACGCCTTTACCACCCAAGAAGCAGGTGTTCCACCTGGGTTCGACTCTCCTCTGGTCTTTGCCCTGATAGATTTTGACAATGATGTAAGATTAATCAGCGCCCTTATTGACACCGACCCAGCCAAAGTAAGCGTTGGTGCCGAAGTTACGCTGAAAGTGGTCGACGCTCCCCGGGACCGGGTATTGTTTTTCTTCACCTTGGTCTAGGGCTCGCCGAATTACATTAGCTCTATGCACGAAATTACTAAAAAAATAATTGAGGGTGATATTCGGGCCGCGTCACGCCTCATTCGTGATATTGACGATGGTGTTACCGGTGTCAGATCGATATTAAAAGACCTGTACACCCGCACGGGCAACGGATACGTGGTGGGCGTTACTGGTTCACCGGGCGCGGGCAAAAGCACCATCGTCGATCAGTTGATCGGCCATCTTCGGGAAGACGGGAAATCGCTCGGTGTGCTCAGCATCGATCCTACCAGTCCCTTCACTGGTGGCGCTATTCTCGGTGATCGTATCAGAATGCAGCGCCATGCCACAGACAAGAGCGTCTTCATTAGGTCGATGGCAACGAGAGGCGCGTTTGGCGGTCTTAGCCGATCGACTAAAGGCGCCATCAATGTAATGGACGCCATGGGTAAAAATTATATTCTCGTCGAGACGGTCGGTGTTGGCCAGGATGAGGTAGATATTGTGGGTTGTGCAGATACAACCATTGTTGCCATGCCGCCCGGAATGGGCGACGACATTCAGGCTATCAAATCCGGTATCATGGAGATCGCGGATATATTCGTGGTTAACAAGGCAGACCTTGATGGCGCCGATCAGGCCGTCAGTCATTTAACCGCCTTGCTGGAACTCAATGCGGATAAGTTCGACAACAACCATTGGAAACCGCCAATTCTGTTGGTCGAAGCGACCCGCGGTAAAGGTATCGCCGAATTGCTGGAGTACATCGAACAGCACCGGCAGCACGGACTATCTGTCGACCATAAAATTGCCCATTCAAAAGTCCACGACAAAATCAGCAACGAAATCGTCGAAACAATTCACGCATCCCTTGTCGACAAATGCCAAGCATTCATCGACAACGATTCGACGATCGAAAAATCCGTAGATGCTATTTTGAATGGTGACTCCGATCCGTATACGGAAAGCGATAAGTTGATTGACCAATTTCTGCACTCCAAGTAGTCAGGATAGGAAAACAACGGCTATTCTGCTAAACCCTTTGCATGACAGGTAGAATTTATAGGTCCATCCTTATTACCGGAGCTTCCAGTGGCCTAGGTAAAGCGCTAGCGCTGCATTATGCCGCCGATGGGGTGCAGTTGCATCTAAGTGGCCGCAACAAAGATCGACTGGATGGTGTGGCCGAAAAATGCCGTTCGATAGGCGCATCGGTGGAAGCGAAAATTATCGATGTCCGAAACGCCGCCGAAATGGCGGACTGGATTGAAAAAGCGGATAAAGCCCTTCCACTGGATCTAGTGATTGCCAATGCCGGCGTATCTAGTGATACGTCCGGTGCCAAAGAAACCGGCGATATAAGAAACTTAATCAGAGAGATCAATATCGGTGGTATAGCTAACACTGTAGCCCCCATCCTCCCCCGCATGACACGACGAAAATCGGGCCAAATCGCCTTGATGTCATCGATGGCGGCCTTCCGCGGTCTGCCCAGTAGTCCCGCTTACAGCGCCAGCAAAGCCTGGGTCAAAGCCTGGGGCGAAGCCCTGCGCGGTCGAATGTGGCGAGACGGCATCGGCATTTCGGTCATCTGCCCAGGATTTGTCAGAAGCCGCATTACCGACGGCAACCAGTTCATTATGCCCATGTTCATGGAAGCCTCGGATGCCGCCCGCATCATCGCCAAGGGGCTCGCCCGTAACAAAAGCCTGATCGCCTTCCCGTTCAGAATGTATTTGTTGATGTGGCTGATATCAGCCTTGCCGTCGTGGCTGGTGGACAGGTTATCTCGTAATCTACCGGACAAGGAATAGAACGGGGGTCCGAGGTGGCTACGGAGGACCGTTCAACATAGGTGTTGTACGTGGAAGCTATCAAATAGAAGCTTGCACCGATCGGCGAGGTAGCCGCAATAACCGCTATATTGATCCACTCTGATGGAATGCCGGAGAACATCGACATAAAAACAAACACCAAAACCGGATAGAGCAAAAGTTTACTGAGCGCCATGAAACCGGTTTCCTTCATCTGTCCACTGGAAAAAAAGACCGGCGAGAGAGGCGCCGGTGGCATAGAGAGAACAGGGTATTGTTGCGCCCTGAATCAAATTGACGATGTCGTCCAAAACGGCCCGCAACTCAATCTCCATAAATGCTACAGCTACGCAGAACAAAATGGATAGAACGATAGGATTGATAAATATCGCCCGGAGCGCCGTCAGGACTACTGACATAAAGTTGTTTCGTTCCCCGCTTTCGATTACCAGCAGGACAATGGCAAGGGTTACGATAATTCCGGTTTCCACAGATATTAAAAGTGCAATGGGCAGAACCGAAGATTTCCCGTACAGGGCTGAACCAATGGGAATGGGAATGAACACAGTTTGACCGAAAGAGACAGCCAGCCTAATCTCTTTATATCCTGATCACTGATCTCCAGACTTACGCTGCCGCATCAACTTCCGCCACCTAGAAACGTTTCTGTTGTGCTCGGCCAACGTGCGGGAAAAGACGTGACCACCTTTACCATCGGCAACGAAATAAAGCTCACCGGTTGCCGCAGGATTTAATACGGCTTCGATGGCGGCACGCCCCGGATTGCTGATGGGCCCCGGTGGCAAAGCGCGAACGACATATGTGTTGTAGGGATTCTCCTGGGCCAAGTCCTTTCCTGACAGCGGCCGGCCCAGGGGCGCAATACCGCGCGTCAGTCCGTAGATCACGGTGGGATCCGATTGCAATTTCATGATTTTGTGCAAGCGGTTAACGAAAACGCCGGCAACCCGCGCCCTCTCATCGGCTCGGCCCGTTTCTTTTTCGACGATCGACGCCAATATCAAGGCTTCCTCAATTGTATTGATGGGCAAATCAGCGGCCCGGCGCGGCCACAATTCCAACAGGGCATCCTTCATGGCCTGACGCATGCGGAGAATAATGTCATCGCGGCTATCACCAAAAGAAAAATGGTAGGTTTCGGGTAAAATCTCGCCTTCGGCGGGACGTGACGTTATGGCGCCCGAAAGACCTTCTGTTTTGCTCAATCGCTCGAGAATCTCAGAGGTGCTGAGCCCCTCAGCCACCGTCAGCCGCCGCACCACCGTTTCGCCGTTTTGCAGAATATCCAAAACTTCACGTGGGGTTACTGCTGCCGGGAAATTGAACTCGCCCGCCCGGAGCGCTTTGTCGGAAGCAACCGTGCGCGCCGCAATGATGAATACGATGGGTTGAGAGATAATCTGGATGCGGGCAAGCAACTTGGCAATATTATTGATGCTGGCCCCCCCTGGAATAACCACGGATACTGTGGATTTAAGAGGTCCCAAACTAATGTAATTGGTATAACCCCAGACACCGACGCTGCCGACAGCCAAAAATATCAATACCCCAAACAGCCAACGCAGAACGCGTCCCATCGGGTTCTAAGATACTTCTGTCAGTACGAGGCTCGCATTGGTGCCGCCGAATCCGAACGAATTGGATAAGGCTACCCGGACTTTTCTTTCCTGAGCCGTATGCGCGACCAAGTTTAAATCACATCCTTCAGAAGGATTGTCCAAGTTCAATGTCGGCGGAACAATACTGTTTTTGATGGCCAGGGAGGTAAAGATCGCCTCAACCGCGCCCGCCGCGCCTAAAAGGTGTCCGATAGACGACTTGGTCGATGACATGGCCATATCATACGCGGCATCACCAAAAATCTTTTTTATGGCGCCCAATTCAATTTCATCGCCAAGGGGCGTCGAAGTACCGTGAGCATTGACGTAGTCAATGTCTTCGGGATTAATCTGGGCCCGGTTAAGGGCCGCCTTCATAGAGCGGAAAGCGCCATTACCGTCTTCAGCCGGCGCTGTAATGTGATGGGCATCACCCGACATACCGTAGCCGATGACTTCCGCATAAATCTGCGCCCCGCGCTTTTTGGCATGCTCGAGTTCTTCCAAAACAACGATCCCAGCGCCTTCGCCGATCACGAAACCGTCGCGGTCCTTGTCCCAGGGCCGGGAGGCTTTTTCAGGAGTATCATTGAATCCCGTCGACAATGCCCTGGCCTGCACAAACCCGGCAACCCCCAGCCGGCAAACAGCCGCCTCTGTCCCACCGGCAATCATAACATCGGCATCTTCCCATATAATGATACGAGCGGCGTCTCCGATAGCATGCGCCCCGGAGGAACATGCAGTCACTACTGCATGGTTGGGCCCCTTGAAGCCGTATTTAATGGCGACCTGGCCCGACGTCAAATTGATCAAGCTGGCGGGGATAAAGAATGGGCTCAGGCGTCGCACCTTGCCTTCACTGATCGTGGCGGCGCCTTTCTCAATTTCGGGCAGTCCGCCGATCCCGGAACCGATGAGCACACCGGTCCGCTCCAGGCTTTCCTCATCTTCCGGCAGCCACCCGGCATCCTCGATGGCCAAGTCGGTTGCGGTCAATCCAAATTGGATAAAATCATCCATCCGACGTTGCTCTTTGGGGGACATCCAATCATCGGCAATGAAACTGCCTTCAGCGCCCTCTTCACGTGGGACCATTCCGGCAATTTTCGACAAAATATCAGAGACATCGAAAGTGGTGATCGGGCCAAGACCCGATTTGCTTTCAATCAACCGATTCCAAGTCAGGTCGTTACCACAAGCTAGCGGCGTGACCAAACCAATACCTGTTATTACCACACGTCTCATGGGATTAGCGGCAAAACTCCGGTTAGAACAGTCAGCGAATGCTCGACCAACTTAGTGTTATTCTGGCCGGGCAGACTAAATTGTCAGATTTATCAGTCCTGGGAGGACAGGAAATCGACGGCGTCTTTTACTGTAAGAATTTTCTCGGCCGCATCGTCCGGAATTTCGCATCCGAATTCTTCTTCAAAGGCCATCACGAGTTCAACGGTATCAAGACTGTCAGCACCCAAATCATCAATAAAACTGGCTGTGTCGGTGACTTTGTCAGCATCAACGCCTAGATGTTCGACAATAATTCCTTTTACGCGGTCGGCTACATCGCTCATTTTTATTTCCCTAACTAATATTGTTTGAATTCACACCGCTCGTCGGCGATTAACTAATCTCTATCTTTATATAATCGAATTTCGCGCGTTTCCTAACATACTTTGAATTGCTTGACCAGCACCCGAAACAGGTCTACGGAATTGTTAATTCGGGCTGCCTGATTGCGCCTATATCATCGCCATTCCGCCATTTACATGCAAGGTCTGACCGGTAACAAAACCGGCCTCTTCACTAGCGAGATAGACGACGCTAGCGGCGATTTCCCTTACTTCCCCCAGCCTGCCAGACGGAATATTACCCAACAAGTTTTCCTTCTGGTCATCGGTCAACTCATCGGTCATCGGCGTCACGATAAATCCAGGCGCCACGCAGTTAACCGTAATTCCTCTTGAAGCGACTTCAGCAGCCAGGGACTTTGACATACCAATCATGCCGGCTTTTGATGCCGCATAGTTCGCCTGGCCGGCATTGCCGGTGACGCCAACAATCGACGTAATGCCGATAATTCGTCCCCAGCGTTGCTTCATCATACCCCGCAAACTGGCCCTAGCCAACCGGAAACCAGCCGTCAGATTGACATTTAGCACCGACTGCCAATCCTCGTCCTTCATTCGCATGGCCAGATTGTCGCGTGTGAGGCCGGCGTTATTTATCAAAATATCCAGGCCATCCATCGCCTTGGAAGCATTTTCCACCAGCTGCCCGGCACCGACAGCGTCCGATAAATCGCAAGGCACGACATGCACATTGTCGCCGAGTTCGCCTGCCAGAGCGTCGAGGGCATCCGTCCGGGTTCCTGTCAACGTTACGGCAGCGCCTTGATCGTGAAGGCTTTTGGCGATGGCCCCGCCAATGCCACCCGAAGCGCCTGTTACCAATGCTTTTTTACCCGATAAATCAAACATACCCTTACCCCGAGCTAACAGCTTAAACTGATTTCAAAAATTCTTCGATATCTTCCGGCGATTGAATGGAAATACCGGTCAATTCCTGGTCGATACGGCGCACCAGTCCAGTAAGAACCTTACCCGCGCCAACCTCGACCAACGAATCGGCGCCATTTTCCTTCATATAAACCACCGATTCGCGCCACCGCACCCGGGACGTTACCTGCTCCACCAGGAGCCGACGAATTTCATCCGGTTGGTCTTCCTGCGCTGCGGTCACATTGGTGACCACCGGAACTAAAGGCCGTTCCAACCGAGTATCAGCCAGGACTTCTGCCATAACTTCAGCGGCGGGCGCCATCATAGCACAATGGAATGGAGCACTGACCGGCAGAATAACGCTCCGCTTGGCACCTTTCTCCGCAGCGATTTCGACCGCCTTTTCGATCGCCTTGGTGGCGCCACTGATAACGATCTGGCTGGGCGCATTGTCGTTTGCCGCCATACACACTCCGGCGGCCGAAGCTTCAGCGGCAATCTCTTCGGCAATGTCTAAATCCACGCCCATCAAGGCCGCCATCGAGCCCTCGCCAACCGGCACCGCTTTCTGCATGGCGTTGCCACGGGCTTTCAGCACCCTGGCCGCATCGGCGATGCTAAAAGTTTTCGCCGCCGTCAGCGCCGAGTACTCACCTAAAGAATGACCGGCGACGAATTTGCCGGCATTGGTAAGATCAATCCCCCCTTCGGATTCTAGCACCCGCATAATAGCCAGACTGACCGCCATCAATGCCGGCTGGGTATTCTCCGTCAGGGTCAATTCCTCTTCAGGACCGTTAAACATCAGTTTACTGAGATGCTGATCGAGAGCATCGTCCACTTCCTCGAACAAACGCTTGGCTACCGGGAATGCCCCGGCAAGCATCTGCCCCATACCGACAGATTGCGAACCTTGTCCCGGAAAAACGAATGCGCGTGTCATGGCATCACCTTGTTATTTAACCCTTAAACGAGTGATAACGTTTGATCGGTTTGAGTCAAGTGAACCCGCACCACAAATCGATTCTTTTCACAAAGATTTGCCTTCGTTACTGTTGAGGGA
>PBQI01000164.1 GCA_002725625.1 Rhodospirillaceae bacterium
TCGGCTTGCGTCGTCTTCAGCAGACCCTGGCGGCGGAAATTCTCCGGCAGGCCAATAGCGACGCCGGAGCCGCCGGTAATCAATACCAGTTCCGCCGAGGCGCTTCCAATGGCTTGCAAGTCGCCGTCATCCACGGCATCGACAATCGCCATACCGATCCCCTGGCCGCGAAGCCGCTGGTAAGCGGCGGTAATTTCCGCCACCCCCTTGCCAACGGCGTCATGGGCAACCAGGCCCACCGCGCCCCGCGTCTGGCCATCGAGTACGCGCACCAGGTTGGCGTCCGTCATCGGCGTCAATGGGTGATTTTGCATACCGCTTTCGTTGAGCGGCACGCCGCCGACAAACAGATGGCCCATGAATACAAGCCGCTTGTTTCTAGGAAAGGCCGGGCAGGCGATTGTGAAATCCACTTGCAAGGCATCGAGCAGGGCTTCCATGACCGGCCCGATATTGCCTTCGGGAGTGGAATCGAATGTCGAGCAGTACTTAAAAAAGAATTGCCGGCAACCGGCCGCTTGCAGCCACCGCTGGGCGTCCAATGACTGATCGACGGCCTCGCCGGAAGAACAGGTCCGCGATTTCAGAGCGATGACGACGGCATCCGCATCGGCAACGATTTCCGCCGCTTCCTTGGCGGGAACGCCGATCATCTGCACGGTGCGCATGCCGGCACCAACCAGGGTTCCGGCGAGATCGGCGGCGCCGGTGAAATCGTCGGCAATGGCACCGAGAAGGACGCTCATCCCGGCTCTCCCTCAGGCAGTGACGGCGGTGGTGAAAGGGAAGAGATGAACTCAATCACCTTCTCCTGGCAACCGTCGGTATTTTCGTTGAGGATGCCATGCCGTTCCGAAGCGATCATGCGAAGCGTCTTGTCCCCGGACCCAAGCCGGTCATGTATCAGTCTGGCGCTCACCGGGTCGACGATATGGTCTTTCGTGGCCTGAATGATCATTGCCGGGCATTCGACCTCCGGCAAACGATCTTCCAATTCCTCGACTACGTTACGGAGCTCATAGAGACCGCGTAGCGGCACGTTACGGTAATTTATGTCCGGGTGCTCGGACTCGTTTGGGCGGAAGGGCATGACGCCTTCAAATGATGTCAGCCAGCGGGTCAGTTTATTGGCGCCGTATACCAAGGGCACAAAAATTAGGTTCCGGTTCATGAATTTCAGCGGCGCCGAGACACTTGCGATCCCGGCCAGACCGACAGGGTGCTCGGCGGCCAGAAGCAGCGCCAGCGAACCGCCGGTGGAAAACCCAACCACGCAAATCCGCGGGGCAAAAGCCGACATGATCCTATATCCCCGCCGCACCGCTTCCAGCCAATCGGGCCAGCTTCGCCCGCGTAGATCCCAGGGTGAAGTTCCATGGCCCGGCAGGCGTACGGCGATAACCGGATAGGAAGCGGCGGCAAGTTTTTCGGCCAGCGGCCGCATTTCGGCGGGCGAGGCAAGAAAACCGTGAACCAGAACGATCCCTAAAGGCTTGCCGCCGTCCGGCAGCAGCATATAGGGCGCGGCGCTTTTGTTTGCCGTTTCCTGGCGATTGATTTCGTCGTAGCGCGGCTTGTCGAAAGACTGCTTGGACCAAAGGTAGGAAATATGTTCATCGTCGAAAAGCAACCGCGCCAGTGCCGGCTCATCGATTTCCGGGGCGCCATCCAAGGCCCGTTCCAAGGCCCGCTTGGCGGCGGTGATCGGTGCTATTTCGTTGGCATAGACCGAAATCAGGTTTTCCAGCCTGATCTCGTCAAATCCATGCTCCTCGCAGAGCTTGGGAAGAAAATGGATACGGTCATCTTTCAATTCCACCAATTCGGAAGCCGCTTCCGAGGCGATCAACTGTTCGAAGCCAAGGCACTCCCCAGCAAGAAGGCCACTGTATTTCTCTGGGTTGAGAAGGCTGTGATGGAGGTGGATGGAAGTTTCTTTCTGGGCCTTTTTAATAGCCAGAAAAAGAATCTTGTGAAACAAAGAGCAATCGACTTCCATTTGCCCCCGATCCACAAACATCAGCATCAATCGCGAGGCCAGATGCGAGAGGTTGATCGTCACCCCGTCATACATCTCGCGCATGTAGGCGTCGCGCACTTTCAGCGCCTGGCGGCCAATGGTCCTGGCGACAAGGCGTTCATCCCAGGACCCCGAATCAGTTTTCAGATCGAATAGGGCGTCGAGGCCATCGAATCTCCGGATCAAACGGCAAAACAGTTTGCGTTTCCACCAGGGCCATCTCTTTGCCGGGGTCAGGCATTCCCCAAGCCTTAAGTCCATATCCGTTTCTTTGAGCAGGATATTGCTTTCGATAAGGAGTTCCTCGGAGATCCGCTTGCTCAATCCACCGGTAAAAAGCTCTACCCCTTGGCGGAGAATGTTGTCGCTGACCCGTATCGGATAAAAAGTAATGTTGGAAGGAACGATAAAGGTGGCGCGATCGGCGGCGGCGAGGAGCGCATCAACGCCGTCGAATTTCAGCTTTCGCGCCCATTTCCCGAGCTGCCGGCTGTTGCCGGCGGCGTGCAGCAATAAGATCGCCTGCTTAAAACCGGCGACGACCAGGGCCAGAACGGCGGCTCCCGTATGGTGCTTGCGCCTTTCGCGGGCGGTACGGGAATAGATACGGTAGCGGCCGCTACGGTCAATAACCAGGCGATCCTTTACCATCCCGCCTTCGGGAAAAATGATGACTTTTCTGCCATGGAGTATTTCCTCGGCGAGAATGGGAAGCAGACGCGGATGATCGTGAGGAATGGCGCCAGCCTGAATAAGAAAACGGGCAAAGGCGTCGCCCCCTTCAAACAACTCGCCCGCCGCGATGGACCGGCAAAAAGCGCCCGTCTCCTGGAAGATCAGGTATTGGGGGATAAAGGTTTCAAAACGGGCGAAGTGGTTGAAAAGAAAAATTTGACCGGCGTCGATCTGGTCTTCCTTGTGATGAAACCGGATTTTAACGCCAAGCCGCTTGCCGATGACCGAAATGGCGCGGACGGCCCATTCATAAATGGATGTGTTAAGCTCGAATTCTTCTTCTACATCCATCGGCCAACCCAAAAAATCCGCGAATGGTTCCGCCCGCCGCAATCCCTGGGCATCATTATGGCGCCAGTGGCGGTTCGGGCGGAGACCTAACGTCTACGCCCAACCACGATCACCGGCATCTGGTCGCGGCCGTAGTAGCGCCTCGTTCCAGGAACGCGCCAAAAGTTTGGGGACGGGGACCGGCTCCCGGTCGAAGGGCCAGATGGCGACGCGGGGCGGCCCGCCGATGCCTTTCCATTTTTTATATTTATCAATTAATTTACCAACGAAACCAGGCTTCTCCGGCCGTGGCGGCTCCAGTCTGGCCAACAGTTCCTTGGCCATAGCATCGAAAACGCCCAGCTTTTCCGGCGCCACCACTGGCGCCGCGGCAACCATAAAAGTCATGGCGAAAACGATAGCGGCGAGACACAAGAACCGGCTCATCCGGAAATTCCCTTAATCCCTTTGCCAACCAGTGTAGCGGTAAGTTTCACCATGATGCCTGTTTCACCTCGCCCCAGCAACCTATCGGGCGCGCAAGGATCGGAAGGTGAAACATTCCCGTATGTTCTACGCGAGAACGAGGACTGGAATCGTGAATTTGAAGATGGGATACTGGGAAAAATCAGGATTTTGCAACAGCCCTAACAGAAAGCTAATGAGCGGTGCCTTCCTTTGATGTCCCCTATTCGCTGACCGGCAAGCGCGTCTGGGTTGCCGGGCACCGGGGCATGGTCGGGGCGGCCATCCGCCGGCGGCTAGCCATCGAGAATTGCCAGTTGCTGACGGTGGCGCGGCGGCAGGTCGACCTCAAGCGCCAAAAGGAGGTGGAGGAGTGGATGGCGGAGACGAGGCCCGAGGCCGTCTTCGTCGCCGCCGCCACGGTCGGCGGCATCCTTGCCAACTCTACCCGGCCGGCAGAATTCATATACGACAACCTGGCCATCGAGACCAATGTCATCCATGCCGCCTGGAAAACCGGTGTCGAAAAACTCCTATTTTTAGGTTCCGCTTGCATCTACCCCAAAAACCTGCCCCAGCCGATGAAGGAAGAAGCGTTGCTCACCGGGCCGCTTGAGCCCACCAACCAGTGGTACGCGGTGGCCAAGATAGCCGGCATCAAGATGTGCGAAGCTTACCGGAAGCAATACGGCTGCGACTTCATTTCCGCCCAGCCGACCAATCTCTATGGCCCCGGAGACAACTTCGAACTCCAGTCGAGCCACGTCATCCCGGCGCTAATCGCCAAGGTGCACCAGGCCAAGCAGGACGGGGCTCCGGAATACGTCGTCTGGGGATCGGGGAAACCGCGCCGTGAGTTCCTGTTTATCGACGACCTGGCCGACGCCCTGGTCACCCTGATGAAGGCCTACTCCGGCGACCTCCACATCAACGTGGGAAGCGGAGATGAAATCAACATCGCCGAGCTGGCGAGCGCGGTCGCCGAGGTCGTCGGTTATCCCGGTAAGGTCTTCTTCGACAGCGAAAAGCCCGAAGGCGTCATGCGCCGGTTCGTCGACATCAGCCGAATCAGGAAAATCGGCTGGGAGCCTAAGACGAGCCTACGCGACGGCCTCGCCCAGGCCTATGACTGGTACTTGGACAACAAAGCTTAATCACCACCGTTGGCCATTCGGGACTTGCCCTCCAGGGACACCGCCAGCACCAGAGCGGCGGCGATCCAGCCGAACGAGAACCACCAGTTCTGCCAGGCCCCATATGACAGAGAGCCAGCGGCCAGATAGCCAGTAGCCACCGCCGAGCACAGGGCAGTCTCAAAGAGCGGCGTCCCGGAGCGAGCACACTGAACGAACACCAGCGCTACCAGGACTGCCATTAGAGCGGCACCGACAAGGCCGAGTTCCAGCCAAGTCTGCAGAACCACATTATGGGGATGCAGGGGGAGAATTTCCTGCTTCCAGAGCCCAAGCGGATCTTTGCGTAGTTTCTCATGGGCCCCCGGGATACGGCGTGAGGAGTCCATACCCCAGCCGAGGATCGGCCGCTCGGCGATACGGTCGGTAACGAAGTGCCACATGTAGATGCGGTGAACGGCCGATGGATAGACCGATCCCACCTTCTCGAACATGACGTCGCCGCTTGGGACTGCTCGCATGAGCAATGGCGCAAGCAGGATGAGGGCGGAAAAGGCCAGGCCCATGATGACCGCCGCCCGCCTCTTGAAGAGCATGACGGCAAAGCAGGCTGCGGCGCCAGCCGCTAGGGAGGCCAGGACGGCCACATGGGGAAGGAAAAAAAAACCGCCGATGGCCATCGCGATACAAGCGGCGGCGGCATGCGTACCGCTTTCGCGCCAGAGTGCCGCGGCGACCGGCCACAAAAGAAGACCGAGGATGGTCTCGCCCTTAGAAATGGTGGTCAGCGGATCGCCGGAATGGTTGCTCCACAGGGAGTCATCGGTGATCGTGGCGTAGATCACCGCCACCGCCATCAGCAGAGCGGCGAAAAGAAACCCGGCCAGCAAGGCCCTTTCGATCCGCCGCCGTTCATCGCCCTCCAGCCGAGCCAAGACGCCGATTACGACCATCCCGCAAAGACTAAGAAAACCGAGCTTCGCCGTCAGGGACAAGGCCCGGAACGGATCGAGCGCCCAGACAGCACTCAGGCAGCCGTAGGCCGTGAATGCAACGACAAGAGCGGTCAGAACCATCGGGAAACAGGCCTTCACCTGTCCCCGCAAAACGGCGATTCGCAAAGCGCAGAGTCCGGCTACCAGAAACAACGGCACCACCCCCATGGTGGCTGCTACGCCAACCGGAGGGATCAAGAAAACGGTGCCAGTCAGAACGTCGAAAACTCGGGGATTCCGGGGTAACGTCATATACGCAAGGGGTCTCCGGTGGCGGGGAGAGGGAGGACGGTAGCCTGCCACCATTTCAGGGACTTGACAACCGGGACAGCTCCCCACAACGATTGGCGATGAGCTGGGCAATGAAACGGCTGTAGATTTCGGCACCGGTTCCGTTCAAATGCCTGCGGTCGAAGAACTTGGTTTCATCCCCGATCAATTTGTCAATGACGGAGCTGGAAATCTCGGTCAGGTTGCAAACAGCGCTTGTTTGAAATATTTTCTGCGCTGTTTTCATGATCCTTGAATAGCGTTTCTGTCTTGCCGGTATCAGCTGGTCCCGCCAAGGCGGCGAAACGACGATCAATTGTAAATTTCGTTTGCCCGCCAGATCGACCAATTGCCGAAGCGCTTCGTATGATTCTTCCGGTGCTTCGAGGAGCGTCGCATAATCTTCCGGGCGTCGGTTGGGATTGCGTTTTTCATATCCCTCAAAGAAGGTAAAACCATTGCCGGCATTCTTTGGCCGCCACCACTCGAACAATACCCGCCGGGCCCGTCCCTGGAACGGATAAAGACCGGAAACATATTTGTATCTGGCTAACGGATCGTTCAGTTCGTATTTTTTCATTAATTCACTGTCAATTTCGGCCAGCGGCGCCAGAGTCTTGAGGTATTTCATGAATTCGGACTTGTGTCCTCGGATAAAATCCTGAACGTCAAACCCGAAAATGACTCTTTTCAAGGAATGATCCAGCGGCAGGTTGCGAAGAAAGGCTGCGGCGTAAAAAATCGTCTGCCCGTTCTCGCTGGCGTTGTAGGCCCTACCCCCCAACGCCGAAGGGGACAAGCCACTCATCGCCGTCGAGCTTCCCAAAACGACCGTTTCAGGATTTCCCAGAAGCGCTCGGTAGATGGGATTTACCGTCGACTTTTGATAGGCCCCGCGCAAGACCCATCCGCCGACAGCGTCAAACGCGATCAGGAACAATGCCAACCCGGCCAAAGCCAGGGACAGCTCAGAAGCCGAAATAGATGATTGTCTTTCCATCATCGTGTCCAAGAACCAGTACCCAAATAACCAGCAGGCCGATGACGGCCGTGCGTGAGTATAAATTCTTCAACCTGTAATCGGGCCAAAATCGTCTAACGGCATCCACCCCCATCACCACGAACAGGGCTATAAATATATTAACCAGAATACCGCTGAACGGCACATGGCCGGGGGAGAACGCAAATGCCGCCTTCAGCAAGCCGAACCAGTCCTCCATGGTTTCGGCGCGGATCAAGGCAAAGGCCACAACAATCAAATGGAACGTCACCACCCAGCCGATCAGGGATGACATAACTCTTGGTCTGCGTCTCCGGCCACGTTTATAAAAACCATTTAGAATGAACAATATAGCCATTATAAGGCCGAAAATCAGGAACGGCACCTTGGCGCCATGCCATAATCCCATAGCGATCCAGGTCACGAGCAGGACGGCGCTTTCCTGAGCACGTTTCGGCAGCCACTTTATTTTAATCATCTGAACCCCCAACGGGCGGTAGACGTAGTCGCCGATCCACCGTGTCAGGGAGATATGCCAGCGTTGCCAAAACTCCTCTATATCGCGTGCAAATAATGGCTGTCGGAAATTGATGATCAGCTTGATGCCGAACAGCCGGGCGCTACCCAGGGCGATCAGCGAATAACCACAAAAATCCCCGTAAATCTGGAATGTAAAGCCGTACAATCCCAAAAAGGCGGCGACCGATGAATTAGCCGCCGGGTTCACATAGGCCGCATCAACGTAAAACCCCAACCAATCGGCCAGGGCCAGTTTCATGAAAAAACCGTAGGCCAGCAACTGAAGGCCGTCGAGCACCATGTCTGGGGTCGGACGCTCGGCACTGAAAAGCTGTTTCGATAGGCTTGGCCAACGTTCGATCGGCCCGGCTAGAAGTTGCGGAAAAAAAGCAATAAACAGTCCGAATCGTAACGGATTCCTTTCCGGCGGATAATATCCGCGCCTCACGTCGAATATGTAACTCAGGCACTGAAAAGTGAAAAAAGACAAGCCCACCGGGATCAAAACCGTGCCGTAGCCTTCCAGGTCGAACGTGGAGACTGGAATAAAGCTCTCCCACATCCAGGGAAACCATATGATTAGATATTTATAGAACAGCAAGGGTGACATGACCGCCAACGTCCAAATGGGCACCTGCCAGCCAAAATGCGGATGGCGCTGGATGAAACGACCCGCAGCGTAGGTGCAGGCGATGACGGCGACCAATAAAATGAGAAAGGCCCAGTTGAAGGTCCCATAAAAAGCCAGGCTTGCAGCCAACAGGAACCAGGGCCGGACAGGCTTGGAGGCCAGACCAAAGAGGATGGCCGCGCTAAACAACACTATGACAAATTGGATTGATGCGACGGTTATCACAGGCAGGATGCTTTCGGGAACAAGCTAGGACAGCGTCGTTTAAAAAAGTATTGATTCTTTACCCTACCTGCCCACGACGGTACATAGATGAATGTCATTCCGAACCTTGAGGGGGGAGGGGGACAGAGTCCCTGCGAGCGGGGCATGATCGAAGCGTGCGGACGGCGGGACTTCAGGAGTTGCGTACACTCACCCCTACTTCAGGCAAAGTGCGCGTTTTCATTAAGTTGCATAAATCCTTCTCATTGAAGCTAGGCTTCATAAAGAAGTTCTTGAAATATGTCAGGACTTCTTCCTCACCAAGAAATCTTCGAAGGATTTCATAACTGTTCTTTACCCGATTCTCGTTGAGAATGACGTCAGA
>PBQI01000165.1 GCA_002725625.1 Rhodospirillaceae bacterium
CCAAAACCATGGAAAAATGGGGCGATAAGCTGTCCTGGCGGAAATAGATTTGAGCTCCCTGTAAAACTCCAAATCTGGGGATGCACGAATTGTGTGTCCCCTTTACATCAAGTATTATCTAGCTCTCCATTGACTCAATTATCGAAATGCCCGTTAATTTTATAAGCGATAAATTTAGGGATTGGCAGGGAACTAATGAATTATCTCAAACCAACGACTGTCGAAGAAGCGGTAAAACTACTTGCGGCCAATGCAGACGCCCGCTGCCTGGCCGGTGGCGCAAGTCTGGTTGCCATGATGAATGCTGAGTTGGTTGAACCGTCGGCACTCATTTCGCTTAAGAACATCAAAGAACTGGACGGCATAAACGTCGAAGATGACGGTTCCGTTTCCATCGGCCCCATGACCAAGCATAAAGCTGTTGTGAATTTCGATGGCTTTCTTGGCGGCCAGGATATTGTCCGCATCGCCGCCCGCCATATCGGTCACCCGCCCATTCGGAGTATGGGGACAATTGGCGGCTCGATCGCCAACGCAGACCCAGCTGCTGACTATCCCACCGCTTTGACAGCAGTTGACGCCATCATTAAGACTTTCTCTTCTAAGGGAGAGCGTTTGATCCCGGCAGGTAAATTTTTCATCGATTTTATGGAAACGGCTCTGGAACCCGGCGAAATTGTGCGTTCCATTACCATTCCCGCAGGGCCTGCTGACGCCATTGCGGTTTACGACAAACTCGCCCGAGTCGACGGTGACTTCGCCACCGTTTCCGTTGCGGTGGTTCTAACCATGGACGGCAGCAATTGCAGTTTCCTAAAGATGGTCATCGGTGGCTGCGACGCGACACCTGTCCACGTGACAGAAGCAGACGACAAATTAATCGGCACCGACCTGAACGACACTGCAATCGCGAAAGCGGCAGCCATAGTGGCAGAAGCCTGCGATCCCATGGACGATGTACGCGCCAGTGCGCAATACCGTTTAAAAGTCCTCCCCCGTCTAATCAATCGAACTATCGATACCGCCCGCCAGAAATGGGAGGTACGATAATGCCTGATCGTCTGTCTCTTGATCTCAATGTAAATGGCGAGATTGAAACCGTTACCGTTCGCACTTCAGATACGCTTTTGTCAGTGCTGCGGGATAAGCTTCATCTCACCGGCGCCAAGCGCGGTTGCAACCAGGGTGTTTGCGGCACCTGCACCGTCTTGATTAATGGTGAACCTATGCGCGGATGCCTGACCCTAGCAGTCGAATGCGAGGACGCCGAAATTCAAACCATCGAAGGACTGGGCGAAGGCAGCGAACTGTCGTCCGTGCAGATGGCCTTCATTAATACCGGTGCCATCCAATGCGGTTTTTGCTCTTCCGGTATGATCCTGACGGTCACATCATTGTTGAAGGAAAATCCAACTGCGACAAAAGAGGAAATTCGTGAAGGCATATCTGGTAATTTGTGCCGCTGCACGGGTTATGGGAAAATACTCGAGGCGGCCTTGAACGCCCTCGATGGACAGTCAGGGGAGATCAGCCGATGAATGAGATGTTTGACACCATTGGCAAAAGAATTCCCAGAACCGACGTAACCGACAAGGCGACAGGAAGGGCCCAATATACTGATGACATGAGCCTGCCCGGCATGCTTTTCGGCGCGATTGCGCAAAGCCCCTATCCCCACGCCAACATTCTCTCTTACGATATATCTGCCGCCCTCGAAGTGCCGGGGGTAAAGGCCGTTATCACAGGCGACGATTACGGCTGGTTCTATAGCGGCGGCCATGTCAAAGACGAAACATTACTGGCCAAGGGAAAAGTCCGATATATCGGTGAGCCCATCGCCGCCGTCGCCGCCCGCAACAAAGAAGCCGCCGAAGAGGCTGCCCGTCTAATCGAAGTTGAGTACGAGGAACTTCAACCGGTATTTAATATCGATGAAGCGCTAGCGGAAAACGCGCCGATCCTACACGATAATTACCTTTCCTATGCTATGAAAGCCACCGATCTGGATGTAACCGGCAACGAGTGCTGGAGGACTTCGGCGGAAGAAGGCGATGTTGATGCCGCCTGGGACCAATGCGATGCTATCGTCGAAGAGGAAATCGAAACCCAGGCACAACATCACATGTATCTGGAACCAGCCTCGGCCCTAGCTGACGTTGACGCCACCGGCAAAGTAACCCTCTGGGGCGCCAACCAGGGCATTCACTTCATCCAGACCCGCACGGCGGACTATCTGGACCTGCCCTTGACCAAAGTGCGCGTAATTTCGCCGGCCATCGGCGGCGGCTTCGGTGGCCGCGCCGGGCCGCATGTCCAACCCATTGCCGCCGCCCTAGCATTGAAATCCGGCAAGCCGGTTAAAATCACCCTGAGCCGCGCCGACGATTTCGAAATATGCCGGTCCCGCCATCCTGCCCGCGTCCGCATGAAAATTGGCGCCAGTAAAGACGGCACCTTGGTCGCTCAGGAAGTTAACTTGATATTCGATGGCGGCTCTTTCGTTGATGAAACGCCGGCCGTGGCTAGTTTCGGTCTGATGATGGCGCGGGGGCCCTATCGGGCGGAACATTTTAGAGGATTGAGCCGCGCCGTTTACACCAACAAACTGCGCGCCGGATCGTTCCGCGGTTTCGGCAATCCTCAGGTAACATTCGCCAGAGAAACCTTGTTTGACCGACTGGCCGATGAACTGGGTATATCCCCCATTGAGCTGCGTTTGAAAAACGCCATGCTGGCCAAGGAAAAATGGCTGGGCGGCCAGGCCTTACCCGCCTGCGGTATCGTCCAATGTTTCGAAACTGTGCGGGATGTTCAGAAAAAAGACATGACCGGTGATGAAACCTTGCCGCCGCCTGCTCCTGGTAAAAAACGTGGCATCGGTTTCTCGGGATTTGCGCATATCTCCAGTTTCCTAGCCAGTGGTGCCACGGTGCAGCTGCGCGAAGACGGCACGCTGGTTCTCAGCACCGGCGCGGCGGAAATTGGCCAGGGTGCCGACACCATACTCACTCAGATCTGCGCTGAGGCCTTGAAGGTGCCGATGGAAGATATTAATCTGGCGACTCCGGATACTGACACGACCCCCTACAACTACAAAAGTGTCGGCAGCCGGACGACCTACACCACCGGGCGCGCCGTGAAAAAAGCATCGGACAAAGTCGCCGATGAAATTATGGGCCATGCCGCCGCCATTCTGGGCTGCGATCAGAAGCACCTTCAATTACTGCCAGGCGGCAAAATCGGTGTTAATTCGGGAATCGTCGATGCACCGCGTATCAATGAAACCGTCAGCTTTAAAGAAGCTGCCCTCCGCGCCCAGTACGGTGTCGGTGGCCCCATCATCGGCAGCGACACTTTTGTCTTTGACGGCCCGCCCTTCGACCGGGATGGCTCGAAAATGGTTTCGGTCGTCTTCGGTAATATGGGCGCTTATATCTTTGGCGCTTTGGCAGTCGAGGTCGAAGTCGATGAAGTGACTGGACAGGTGGAGGTTCTGCGAGCCTGGGGAACGGCTGATGTTGGTCGCGCCATCAATCCCAATAACGTGGAAGGCCAGGTGCAAGGCGGCTTTGTCCAAGGTATGGGTTATGCACTGTTCGAGGAAATGGTCTGGGAGGACGGCCGCTTGGTTAATCCGTCTATGATGGACTACAAAATCTCCAGCTCCCTCGAAGCCCCGGAGATCAAAGCATATATTGTGGAGGCGCCGGAACCCAGCGGCCCCTTCGGCGCCAAAGGTGTCGGTGAACCGGCCATGGTCGGCGTCGCCCCGGCCATCGCTAATGCCATCAGAGATGCCGTGGGAATTAACCTCACGCAGTTACCTATGACCCCGGAACGAGTGTTAGATGCTTTGTTAGAAAAATAGCCGGCGACGAATAGCTATTGATGTTGCAAATGGATTGCGCCTAAACTTTAGGCGGAGCAACGGAAAATAAGAAGCGTTAGAAATTTTGAATCGTTCATGCCATAGGTTTCGTTTCTGGCTTTGGGCGGTTGTGACGGCGGCGTTGATTACGTCACCCTGTGCACCGACAAAGGTGCCAAAAAATTGCGGCTCTAAGCATCTCAATCACCAAGGAAAAATGGACCAAAACCGGCTCTGACGTTGCCGTGACGATTTCCATGGCCGCCATTATCGAAGGTAAAAAGAAAGATGGTATATCGAAGTTGTCATATTACAAAACTAGCTACATCTTCAAAAACGACCGCATTGCCCGCTCGTTCATCAAGCCGGTCAAAGCAGGCTGGTTATTCCTAACTATTCTCGGGCCGTCATGGCCATTTTCTGACGTCCAGCAAGGGTAATGGCGGCAATAACGATGGCAGCACCCAGGAGCTGCAAAGGCGTCAGTACTTGACCCAAAACGAAAAACCCCAGAATGATTGTCGATACCGGCTCAAAGTTTAGGAACAAAGAGGTCCTCACCGGGCCGATCATAGCATTTGCGAAAAACATGATAATGATGGCGAAGGAATAGGCGACCGCCACGCCAAAGAAGGCCACCATTCCGACCGATGTCGTCGGCAATAAAAATCTTCCGACAACTAGATCGACGACGACAAATATGACAGCATTGGAGGATAGGATGATAAGAGTGATGGATCGAGGGTCCTTCCCTTTCACCAACTTGCTGTTGAACAACATCAAAAAAGTTATGGCAAGTGCGGCGGCCATCGCCAGACCAACGCCCTTAAGATCGAAATTATTACCCCCGATGTTAAGTGCGAGAGCCAATCCGACAAGGGCAAATACCAGCGCCATTACGAATATCGGGGTCAGCGGTTCCCGATCCATAATCCAGGCGCCGATCGCCGTCATTAGCGGAAATAGGTAAAAGATCAATATCGCTAAGGCAACCGGGATGTATTGGAATGAACTCAGGAGACAAAAAGAGCCGACGGAGAGAAAAATACCGAGTCCGGTAGCCGCCAACACATCCCTTAGTGATAGAGCCAGCGAAACCTTTTTAATTTTAAGCAGCAGGTACAATCCAATCGACCCGACAACAATCCGCGTCGTCAAAACCGATAGAGGCTCAGCACCTTCAGCGTAGGAAATTGCGGCAAAGTTGGAATTCAGTGAATAGCAGAATGCCGACAGCAGAGTAAGCGCCACCCCACAGTAAAATGTTTTCTTTTCTTTATCCATCTTAATTCAATCATTCTTGTCGGTTACCGCCCTGCTTATCCAATCAGCCGACTACCGTCCAGCATCCTTTTTGTTAACTGCGTGTCGGTTTGGATTGATAGAGCGGATAAATACCTTAATCTGGCTTGCTATGACGACGTATCGTTCAAGCGTCGCCGGCGTCATTTTAGCGGCCGGCCTATCCTCTCGGTATAACGGCAACAAGCTGTTGGCGCCGCTAAAAGGTAAACCTCTGATCCAATGGGTTGCCGAGGCAGCCTTAGCGTCAAAGCTCGACCGTATCGTCGCTGTTTTTGGCCATGAAAAAGACAAAGCCCGGAAAGTGGTATCAGCAATTCTTCAGGACCCGCGCTTTGACTACATCGATATAGATGACTACCAAAGCGGTCAAAGCCGGTCCGTCATCGCCGGGTTAATGCATATCAGCCGGGATTATGCTGGAACGATGTATTTAATGGGTGACCAGCCGTTAATTGATCCGGCTATTATAGATGAAATTATCACGACGTTTGAAAATTCCGATAAGGGTATCTGCTATCCCTCCTTCAACGGAAAACGTCGCAATCCGGTGATTTTTGGAGAGAAGTTCTATCCTGATATCCTAGCACTTACCGGCGATACCGGGGCGCGGCAAATAATCGATAGTAATCCGGATTCTACGGTTTCATTAGAATACCAGTCGGAGATTTACTTTCGTGACGTGGACCGGGAAATCGATTTGCAATCCCTGGTCTTAGATGAGAAGAATAGCGTGAAATGATAGAGAAAAATGACAATCATTCACTGGTATCTCCATTTATCCTGATCAAAGGCGCAGGCGAAATGGCCAGTGCCATCGCCTGGCGGCTTTACCAGGCGAATATGCGGCACATTTGTATGCTGGATCTCGAAAAAGCCTTGGCGGTCCGTCGGCAGGTTTCGTTTTGCACGGTCTTTGAAGACACCGAAACCAGCGTTGAAGGGGTTCCGGCCATATCGGTCAAAGATGGCGACGGTATCGATGCTGCTTGGAATAAAAGCAAAATCGCCGTCACCTTAACAACCGATTGGGATCTTATTGAGGACCACCGGCCGGATGTCGTGATAGACGCCATTTTGGCAAAACGAAATACCGGAACGGCTTTAGCGGATGCACCATTGGTCATTGCGCTGGGACCAGGATTTGAAGCCGGTGCGGATTGCCATCTGCTGATCGAAACCAACCGGGGTCATAATTTAGGGCGAATTATCGAAAATGGGGCCGCCACCGCCAATACCGGTATTCCCGGCGCAATTTCAGGGCACACAGCGCAACGCGTTCTTCGAGCTCCCGCCGCCGGCACCTTTAAAACCGACAGGGTCATCGGCGACTTGGTTAAGGCGGGCGATGTTGTTGGCCAAGTTGAAGGAAATCCACTAGTGGCCGAGATCGACGGTATTCTACGTGGTCTTATAAAACCGGGAACCGTTATCCCCCGAGGCCTTAAAATCGGCGATATCGATCCGCGGGGCGATGCCCAGTATTGCGACACCATATCAGACAAAGCCCGCGCGATCGGCGGCTCGGTCCTGGAAGCCATCATGCGGCAGTACAACAAGGCGGCTTAGCATGCACACTGAAGGGGGAATTTCATTGATTGAAGCATTGGGTCTTGGGGACGCCCGTTTGATTTCCATCTGCGGCGCCGGAGGCAAAACCACTTTGATGTTTACCTTGGCGCAGATGTTTGTCGATCAGGGAAAAAGAGTCCTGATCACGACAACAACCAAAATCGCCAAAGAAGAGGCGGAAGACAACTGGCCCGCTATCGTCGCTAGCACCGCCGATGAGGTCATTGAACTTTACTCTGAGCAGATACCTGAAAACGGCGGCGCGCTGATCGCGACGACGGGTCGGGCGAAAGACCCAATTAAACTTGGCGGACTGGCGCCGGAAGAAATTGATCTCCTGAAAGAAAGTGGCGCTTTTGATCGCATACTGGTCGAAGCGGATGGATCCCGGCGTTTGCCACTGAAAGCCCCTGCTCCCTATGAACCGGTCGTGCCATCTCTTACGGATTTGCATATCATTGTAGCCGGACTGAACGGACTTAGGGAACCTTTGGGCGAGAATACTTTGTTTCGGGCAGAAATTTGGGCGGAATTAACGGGTACAAACTTGGGCGATCCGATTATGCCGGAAGCGCTTGCAGCAGCTGTTCTACACAAAGGCGGGCTGGCCAAAGGCTGTCCTCCAGGAACCAGAAACGTATTGTTTCTAAACCGTTCCGGCTCATTGCAAAGACTTTTGGATGCCAAAGAAGTTTTCCGGAAACTGTCTGATGCCGACGGACCGAAACCGGCGACGGTGGTGGCGGGGTGGCTCTTGCCAGAACCTGGAATTTCAGAAATTATCGATTATTTGGAGAACGCTTAATTTATTAGGGAGGCAATAATTATGTCTGATTTCAACGTAACTAGTGAAAGTTTCAACGACGGCGACGCCATCGGAATGGATCACATCCTCAGCGAGGAGTACGGTTTTGGCTGTTCCGGCGGCAACAAGTCACCGCAGCTGAGCTGGTCTGACCCTCCGGAAGGCACTAAAAGTTTC
>PBQI01000166.1 GCA_002725625.1 Rhodospirillaceae bacterium
AAGCCGAATTTACGGAAGCCAACGTTGTCGAAAACTACCTCAAATTTTTTGAACGTCTGATAGCCTGATGTGTGGCCTTGCCGGCATCATGATGCATGACGGCGCACCGGATGTGCGGCTTTTGGAGGTTATGGTCGGGACCATGGGCCATCGCGGCCCCGATAGTACCGGCCGCTGTGATCTGGGTGAAACCATCATGGGTCACAGCCGGCTGGCGATTATTGATTTGGAGTCCGGTGACCAGCCCTTGTTTGACCGGCGCGGGACAGCTCTCGTGGCCAACGGTGAAATTTACAATTACATAGAATTGCGCCATTCTCTCGGTGAGGCCAGGTTCCAAACCCGCTCCGACTGCGAGCCGCCATTGTTGATGTACGAATTGAACGGTGCGGCTTTTGCCCAGCCGTTGCGGGGCATGTTTGCTATTGCCATTGGCGATCCGCACAACGGGCATGTTCAGTTGGCCCGTGACCCGTTCGGCATCAAACCGCTTTATTACACTGAGTTCGATGGCGGCGTCGCCTTCGCATCGGAGGCCAACGCCCTAATGGCGTCAGGACTCGTACCCCGTACCCTTAACACGGCAAGCCGAGACGAATTACTGCAGCTTCAGTTCACGACGGGCCGGGATACTGTTTTTGAAGGTATTCGCCGAGTATTACCGGGTGAGACGATCACCCTGGAGAAAGGACGGCTAACCCATCACATGCGCCGTGCCGCTTTGGCCGATACGCCGCCGATGGATTGGCCGGAAGACGAGGCGCTCAGGAAACTCGACGAGGCCTTGATGGATAGCGTCATGGTTCATCAAAGGTCAGATGTGTCCTATGGTATGTTTCTTTCTGGTGGCGTCGATTCCTCGGCCATACTCGCCTGCATGCGGGAACTCAACGATCAACCGGTGGAAGCTTTTACGGCGGGGTTTTCCGGCACCAAGGTGGTAGACGAAAGGAAACATGCAGAAGCTGTGGCCAAAGCCGCCGGGGCCAATCATCACTGCGTCGAGTTTAGCGAGGCTGACTTCTGGAAACTGCTGCCCGAGATCGTTTCCTTCCTCGACGACCCCACTGCCGATTACGCCGTGCTGCCCACCTATAAACTGGGCCAACTGGTCAAAGAGGCTGGGCTTAAGGTCGTGCTTTCGGGCGAAGGCGGTGATGAGCTGTTTGCCGGCTATGGCCGCTATCGAAAATTGCTCAGGCCCTGGTGGTTGGGCGGCCGGCCCATGCGGCAAAAAGGTAGCTTTGATGGATTGGGTGTTTTACGGAATGACGAAGATACCTGGCGCGAGAACTTTAAGAATTTGCAGGAGCGGGAGAACTTTGGCAGGCGCACTAAACTGCAGGTGGCCCAGGCGGTTGACTGCGCCGATTGGCTGCCCCACGATCTGCTGATTAAGCTAGATCGCTGCCTGATGGCCCATAGCGTTGAAGGCCGTACGCCCATGCTCGATCCGAAAGTAGCAGCGCTTGCCATGCAACTGCCGGACAAGCTCAAGATCCGGGGCGGACAGGGTAAATATCTGTTGCGTCGTTGGTTGGAAACCAAGCTCCCGGAAGCCAGGCCCTTCGAGCGCAAGCAGGGCTTTACCGTCCCCGTTGCCGAATGGATCGGCCGGCGGGGTGCCGAAACCGGCAAGCTGGTGGCGGCCAAGGAAGCTATTTGGGAGATCGCTGATCCGGCAAAAGTCGAAAGCTTATTTGCCGGTTTAGAACGCGATTCCAGCGGTCAAAACGGCCAAGCCGCCTGGCGCCTCCTCTTCTACGCCCTCTGGCACAAGCGGCACATCGAAGATGTTAAGTTGGAAGGGGATGTATTTGCAGCGCTTTCCTAAAGACGCGGTTCTGAAATTCTACTACTTTTTTATTCATGTTTGATTGGGCGAATTTGCATGTATTGGCGCTGGTGTTTATGGCTGCTTTTTTTGGCGGTATGGGGTTCTTTGCCTTTCTCCCTACACCGGTGGTTTTTAAATTTTGCAAGCGCGAGGACGCGGTGCAGTTTTTACGGCAGTTCTTTCCCGTCTATCATCGGGTAATGGCGGGCCAAGGTCCAAATCAATATCCACAAAACCCGCCTAGGCCCAGTTGAGGGTGGTGAAGCTGTTGCAAAGCAGATATTCACTTTCAGTCAATTGGGACTCCAGAAATTAAAAATGCCTATAAAGTCATTTCAGGGTCGCTTTCTCGATTTCTTCAGGAAGATTTGATAAAAAAATTACCGTAAAGCCCCGGTGCAGTTTTGGCGATGTAAAGGGCAGCTATTCGGCGACACGATAGCGCTCAATGCTGCCGATGGGCGGTGCTAACTTTGCCGCGGGCGCCAGATCGGCGATATACTGCACCATCGGCGCGATATGCCCATTGTCGGGTTCCAACACCGGCACATAGCCTTTGGGATTGATACGGGTGAAGTTGGTGCCATGGGCTGTTCAGGTTCTTAAGATCGACCCACTCCAATTCGAAATCCAGCCCAGCTTCTCGAAGTACAATATGAGGTGACGGGGAGCAGGCGCTGACATCGAAATAGAGCTTTATTACTTGACCATGGCGGGCAACCAGACGGCAACCTCAGGCGCTGCAATCAAAAGAGCTAGCACGAACAATTCGATCAGGATAAAGGGCAAGGCTGATTTCACCACGTCTCCCAAAGAGACGTCGAACGGCGCTATCCCTTTCATCACATAGAGCAACAGCCCAAACGGTGGGGTCAACAGACTAATCTCCATGGTGATCAACATCAGGACCATCAGCCAGATGACATCGATATCGAAGACAACCTGAAGCGATGAGCTACCCAAAAGGAAAAAGGGTAAGGTCAGCAGCAGCATACTCACTTGGTCCATGAAGGCGCCCAGGAATAGTAGCACCAGCATCATCATGATTACCACCTGAAGCTTGGTCATTTCCAGGGAATTAATAGCCTGCAGCAGACCGTCGGTAGCACCGGAATTTGACAGCGCTTGGCTGAAAACTAGGGAGCCGGCGATGATAAACAGGATCATGGTATTGATTTTTGCGGTCTCGATGAGTGATTTCCAAATGGCCCGCCAGGTGAAGTCCGCACCGTCGATACCGGTTATCTGAACGATGTTCTTGAAAAGTTTGAAAAAGTAACAGGCCCCGAGAGCGGCTAGGCTGCCGAGAGCGGCGGCTTCGGTCGGCGCGGCGATCTTGAAAAAGATACTGCCGACAACGACGATAAATATGATGAATAGAGGCAGAATATACAGGAAGAATGGCAAGACACGATTTATCGGTTTGCGGTATTTTCCTTGGTACGTGGCCGACCATACAACTCTGTCGCCGATATTCAGGGAAAAATTTATGGGCTGTTCCAAACCGCTTTCGTCGGGGTCATAGCTGGGCGCCAAGGACGGATTGATGGTGCACCGGATAATCACATAGGCGAAAAAAAGTGTTGCCATCAGAATGCCGGGAATAATACCTGCAATCAGCAATTGGGCTACCGATTGTTCAGCGATACTGGCCAGCAGAACCGCCAGCGCCGACGGCGGAATCAGCATAGCGATACCACCCACAGCCATAATCGGGCCCATGGCGATGGAGGGCTTGTAGCCGCTCTTGATCATATCGGGCAGCAGCACCGAACCCAGGATCGCCGTGTTGGCGATGGTCGAGCCGGACAGCGACGAAAAGACGGTGCCGCCGATAATGGTGACGATGGACAACCGACCAGGAACGCGCGAGATTAGTCGGTCAATGGCGCCGATGGCCTTAAACGCCACGCCGGTGTGCAAAAGTATCTCGCCCATAAGCAAGAAAAGGGCAATGGGGGCGAGAGAGAAATTGATGGCGTTGTTGAATTCCATAGGCATGAAGACAAGGCCAATATCGCCGTTGATGAATAGAAACGTGCCGAGAATATTGGCGGCAAAAAAAGCGAAGGCTACCGGCAGACCCATGAACATTAAAACACAGACTGTGCCCAGCAGGAGGATGAGTGCGTTATACCATTCCATGACTTTAAAATCCGTCCGAACTGTGGTCGTCAGTCTTGATCCTGAGAACCCGGTTTTTTCTTATCCGGAAAAGAAATTCGATGGTCAACATGGCGAAGGCGAAGGCGAAGAAGGAGACAGATATCCAATTGGCGATCTGCAAATCCTTGTCCGGTAGGGTCTCGTCAATATACTCGGAAATGCCAGCGCGCAAGCCGTACACGCAGAAAAAAATGCAAAGGCCAGCGCCGGCGATATTGATCAGTGTATCGAGTTTGTGGGAAGCCCTCTCAGGGAGAACTGTCAGCAAAACGTCAACACGTACGTGGGCGCCCTGCTGCAAGACCCAAGGTGCCCCGGCAAACACACCATAATAAAGAGCGTATTCGATGGACGTGTTGAGCCACCATATGCTGCCGATGTGGGTTTTGATGATGAGTAGATTGAATGGGATTGAGACTGCCATCAAGCCGATCGAAATCGCGACTAAAGCGGCAAAAATATTGCAAAGCTGTATAAAATAATTCTCGAATGTGTCCAAAAACAATTTCATTTAAAAATCTTGCTTTTTAAAAGCTAGTAAACAAAGCAACTAAAATAAAAAGAAGTGGAAATGCAGAATAAAGCTACATTTCCACCCCATATAGAAATCTAGGAGAGATTACTGGAAAAGTTTTTTGAGCGCCTTACCGTGTACTGGTGAACGGTCAATAACTTCCTTCCAAGCCTCATCGTAAGCTGTTTTCAGGTATTTTTCCCCGACAGCTCCTTTGAACTCGATGACTTTCATGCCGCCCTTGGCGCGCATTGCAGCCGATTTTTTCATGATGCCTTGCACTTTGGGTCCTTTCGGTTCCCACGCGATTTCGTATTCGAGGCCGATTTTGCTGATCAGGTCTTGCTGGGCTTTGTTAAGAGATTTCCACTTTTTCAAGTTGGCCACTGTTTGGATGGCGGAGGTATAGAAACCCGGTTTTACCTGGTATTTCGTTACCTTCATCCACGGCGGCACGAATGCTCCCCCTGGCCAGCCAAAGCCTTGAACCGTTTTGTTTTCCATCAGGGTATAAATCTTGGGCATGGAAGCCACCTGCACAGAACCGCCAAGAGCCTTGAAAAATGCCGTATAGACCGGCGCGACCCGGAGATTAAATCCTGTGAGATCAGGTTTATCGATTTTTTTGCTGAGCCAAAGATGGAAAGGACCATAATCGGCATGGCGAGCAACGAAATGAAGATTCTTGGCATTCATAAGCTTCTCGATGTAGGCGATACCGCCGTTTTTGCGCAACTCGGCATGGGTTTTAGTCATGAGGTGCAATGACGGGGCTTCGGGCAATACGTTCCCGTAGTAGGATTCGGTGCAGCCTGCTATGTCATAGGCGCCCTTCGATACCTTTTGAACAAGGGTAAAGGGACTGCCGATTGCAGGTGCGCCGCCGAGCAACTTGATCTGGATGATGCCTTTACCACGCGCGTTGACGTCTTTGACGAGAGCTTCAAACGGCCTGGAAGGTGGGCTACCGATAGGCCAGCAACTGGCTCCGCGAAGAGTCACTTCCGCGGAAGTAGCGGGCGCCGTCGCGAAGCCGACGATGGCAGCCGAACCAGCAACCATCAATATTTTTTGTGTTAATTTCATTAAATAGTACTCCCTGTGTAAATTAGCCTGGACCTTATTTACTACTGAATAGGTCAAATCCGGATGCAGATTGAGTAATAGTCTTAACCTACTTAATTTTTCAACCTCCAAACAGTGCCTTCTTATTGCACAATTATCCACCGCTCGACAACCAAGGAAATTTTGTAATATTACTGTGGAATGCCGCAAATTGGCAGCATTTTAGCTATCGGCGGCTTTTGGAAGCATTTTTAGATGTTCAAGAAGCGCAATAAAGGTCGCCATTTTCTGTTTTTTGAAGGATCCCACGTCAATATTTTCGAAATCGTAAAATCCTTTACCATGATTCATGCCCAGATGGCCTTTTTCGATCAGTTCTCCGATGACGGCGGGTGCCTTGAATCGTTCGCCGAGGTTTTCAGACAAATAAGCATCAGCGTAATGCAGAATTTCAACGCCACCCCAATCAACAAACTCAATTAAGCCCATGGTGGCGTAGCGGATGCCAAAGCCGGTCATTACAGCGCGGTCAATCTCTTCCGGCGTTGCCACGCCTTCTTCCACCATACGGACCGCTTCGTTCATGGCTGCCGATTGCAGACGCGGCACAATATAGCCGGGCGATGCGGAGCAGCGAACGGGAACCTTGCCGATGGATTTCAAAAGATTGGTGAATTTGTCCAACTGATCAGGATCGGTGTGTTCGCTGGGGCTGACCTCCACCAACGGGATCAAGTAGGCTGGATTTAGGAAGTGGGCGTTGAGAAAATTTTCCGGCCTCGACGTGAATCCGGCGAGTTCGGTCGATAGCATTGTTGATGTTGTCGATGCGATAATGGTATCCGCGCCAGCCAGATCGCTGGCTCGGCCGAGGGCGTCCTTTTTAAGATCAAGTAGCTCCGGCACACCTTCAAAAATGAACTTGGCATTACCAAGTACCGTATCCGCGTCGTCAATAGAGCCGCCTTTGATACGTCCAAGGATGACCGGGAAATTTTCTTCCTTGCCGATGCCCAATGAATATAAAAATTTGAGGTTCTCGGCAATTTCCACTTTTCCCTCGGCGAGTAGCTTGTCAGAGTCTTCTGCCGTCCGCTCTTTGAAATCCAGTATGGTGACGTCGTGGCCGGCATAGGCAAATACTTGGGCGATGCCGCGCCCCATTCTGCCGGCGCCCAAGGCAACGATATCGGTCATTCGCCGAACCCGTTTTCAAGCAAGCTGGCCATCGCGACCGGGCCCTTTTCCGCCAGTCCGAGATTTTCCAATGTTCGCCCGGTGCCGTAAAGATCATCGCCGGTGATGGCCGAGGCAATGGCGAGGAAACCGGCGGCGATCGGCACCTCTTGCCCGACCCAGCGGCCGAGGGATACCAAAAGGGTCAGGCCGACGGCAGTGTCTTCACGCATGTAGCGGTGATTCTGGAGATCGATAAATTCCCGCCAGTCGCCACTGTCGGTCAGTTTTTCGTGGGACCCGTCGCCATACATCCATTCCTCAGCGTCGTCGTCGTAATGATTGGCGAGGGGGAAATGAGGCTCGCCGTATCCCAACGCTTCCCGAAGATTGATGCGCTCCTGATCCAGCGCGGTGGTAACGCTGCGAATGGAAGGCTGGGTGCCTTCGTTGTGGATATCCCAAGCTTCGAAATGCTCCAGCGGACCGGCATTCATCATGATCAGGGGCGGGTGGATAACCGGCCCCGCATTCATCAGGGCGCCATCTAATGCATCTTTTAGGGGCTCCACCGGGTAGGCGTGTTTGATCACCGCTAGGGCCCGGTCGGAATCGCGGGCCGGGAAAATGCCGGTGGGCAGGCGGGTGGCGTAGACGCTAACCCGTACATGATCGGCCTCCTGCTTGCGCGTCAGATAGGGCAGGGTCCCGGTTTCAGCAAATGCCACATTGGCGGTGTTGCCGGCGTCATGCATGGAGCGGGCGAAAATGAAGGAGCCGAAAGTGCCGGGGGGAAAGAAGACCACCTGGCCGTCTTCAAACAGAGGTGCGCATTGAGGCGCCAAGGATTCATGCGTGATGCAGGGCAGTGGCATGACGATCAGTTCCGCTCCGCTGATTGCTTCAGCCAGATCGGCTGTCGGCAAGGCCAGCGGCACACCCCGAGTCCCCTGGTGATCCGTTAGCGTTATGTTCTTGTTTTCCAGTATCGGGCCGAAGGCGGCGGCATCCCGGCGCCATAAACGGACATTATTTCCTTTTTCGCTCAAATGGGCGGCAGCGGCATAACAACCGTGTCCACCGCCGATAACTGCTATTTCCAATGGATTTCTCCTTCATAAATGGCTGCCGCCGTATCTAAGCAAAGATACGCCGGTATTCCTAGCAACTATATTTTTATCTTGTATATCCGTGCTATAAAGCGTCCGAAAAATCAATTTGGAATATTGGCTGAGGCTTCGACCGTACTCATGGAAATTACTATTAAAAGGCCCGATGACTGGCATGTGCATTTGCGGGATGGGATCATGTTGGCTGCAGTTTTACCCCATACCGCCCGTCAGTTCGCGCGCGCTGTGATAATGCCCAATTTGACGCCGCCCATTACCACGGCGGATATGGCGGCTGATTACCGCTGGCGAATATTGCAGATTCTGCCCGATGAAGTGGCGGAACGAGGTTTTCAGCCCCTGATGACCTGCTATCTCACCGATGAGACCAAACCGGCAGACGTGGAACAGGGCTATTTGGATGGTGTGTTTACCGCCGTCAAGCTGTACCCGGCCAACGCCACCACCAACTCTGCCCTGGGGGTCACGGATATCGCTGGGCGGGCCATGGTATTTGAAATCATGCAGGAACTGGGTATGCCGCTGCTGATGCATGGGGAGGTGACAGACCCGGACATTGATATATTCGACCGGGAAGCCGTTTTCATTGAGCGTGTGTTGGCGCCGCTCCGGTTGGACTTTCCCGATTTAAAAATTGTCTTGGAACATGCCACGACGAAAGACGCTATCGATTTCGTCCGCAGCAATCGAGAAAATACAGCCGCGACCATCACGGCTCACCACTTGTTTATTAACCGGACGGATATATTTGAAGGCGGCATTAACCCGCACCGCTATTGTTTGCCCATCGCCAAGCGGGAAAATCACCGGCAGGCATTGCGGCAGGCGGTGGCGTCGGGGGACGCTTGTTTTTTCCTTGGCACCGATACAGCACCGCATACGATGGGCACCAAAGAAACGGCCTGCGGCTGCGCCGGTATATTTACGGCGCCCGTGGCCTTGGAGCTCTATGCCCAGGTTTTTGACGAGGAAGGAGCTCTGGATAAAATGGAAGCCTTCACCTCACTCAACGGGCCTGCCTTTTACGGGCTTGAGCCCAACGAGACAACTGTTACATTGATAAAAGAATCCTGGACCGCCCCTGACCGCATCGGCATTGACGATGGTCAGTCGGTCTTGTCCTTCATGGCCGGTGAAAGCCTGGATTGGCAACTAAAAGAGTAGAAAAGGAAATATTTGCATGTCGGCGGAAGATCAGTTTAACGCACTTGTTCTGAACAAAGAAGACGGTCAGGTGTCGTCCTCCATTAATATCTTGTCGGTCGATGATTTGCCCGAAGGCGACGTCACAGTTGCCGTCGATTTCACCACGCTCAATTACAAAGACGCTTTGGTGTTGAAGGGGCAGGGCGGTCTGGTACGCAACTATCCGCACGTGCCGGGGATCGACTTCGCCGGTGTGGTGAAGAGTTCGAATTCAGATGACTTCAAAGAAGGTGACTGGGTGGTGTTGACCGGTTGGCGTGTCGGTGAAGTTCATTGGGGTGGCTATGCCCAGAAGGCACGGGTGAAATCCGATTGGCTGGTGCCGCTGCCCGACGGCATCTCCAGCCAGCAGGCCATGAATATCGGTACTGCCGGGTTTACGGCCATGCTGGCGGTGATGGCGTTGGAGGATCATGGTCTTACCCCAGACATTGAGGGCGAGGTTCTGGTAACCGGAGCGGCTGGCGGTGTCGGCAGTGTCGCGACGGCGATCTTGTCCAACCTTGGCTATCAAGTTGCGGCTGGCACCGGCCGGGCTGATACTCATGACTATCTAAAAAGTTTGGGCGCAGCTTCCATCGTCGGGCGCAACGAACTGGAAACTCCGGGCAAAGGACCGTTGGGTTCGGAAAAATGGGCTGGGGCCATCGACAGTGTGGGTGGTTCGATCCTGGCCAATCTGCTGGCCAATATCCGCTACCGAGGCAACTGTGCCGCTGTCGGACTGGCCGCATCACCCAAGCTGCAGACTACGGTTATTCCCTTCATTATCAGGGGCGTTAATCTGCTGGGTATCGATTCTGTTATGTGCCCGCAAGACCGCCGCATCGAGGCCTGGAACCGGCTAGCTACAGACCTGCCTCTGGATAAACTGGCTGAAACCATGAGCGTCGTCCCTTTGACGGAAGTGGCGGATCTAGCCGGTGATATTCTTAAAGGTCAAGTCAAAGGCCGAGTCGTCGTCGATGTGAACGGCTAAAACGGAATGGTTTATGAAAGCTGAGTTAA